>JACPKT010000057.1:0-442 GCA_016186855.1 Candidatus Iainarchaeum sp.
TGGAATTCTCACGCTGTTGTTTGAGTTCTGGCCACTGACAGTAACATATGCGTCTGATTCATAATGAGTGCCAAACACGGCGAAATCCATTTTTGTTTTTCCCTGCTTTACCAATTGCAAAGCCCTGTAAATGTAATTTGAAGGCACTCCGTTTTTTTTCGCCCTTACAAGCGCAAATTTGAGCAAATCGCTTTTTGCCGGGCTGGTCGTTTTTTCCTCTATGGCTGTCTGCATTATTTCGTTCAAATGTTGTTTGCACAGAACGCTGCCTGCAACCATTGCTGCTACCTTTTGCTCTTCTAAAACCTTCCAGTTGATAAAGCTTTCAATGTCTGGGTGGTCCATGTCCAAAATTACCATTTTTGCAGCCCTTCTCGTGGTTCCACCGGATTTAATTGCCCCTGCAGCGCGGTCATAAACCTTCAAAAAAGACATCAGTCCA
>JACPKT010000057.1:473-10101 GCA_016186855.1 Candidatus Iainarchaeum sp.
CCAGAAAGTGGCTCGCCTTTTGCCCTCAATGAACTGAAGTTTGTCCCGGTACCAGACCCATACTTGAATAACCTTGCTTCCCTTGTCACTAGGTCAAAAATTCCGCCTTCATTAACCAAATCGTCTTTTAGTGATTGTATAAAGCACGCATGGACCTGTCCTCTGGAATAACTGTCTTTTGAAGCCTCTAATTTTCCAGTGCTTTGCTCAACATAATAGTGCCCCTGCGGGTTTCCGGTGATTTCATATTCAGTGAAAAGACCGCTGTTAAACCACTGCGGGGAATTCGGCGCAGCAAACTGGTTTATGAGCATTAATGCAAGTTCGTCTTCAAAAGCGTCTGCATCCTCTTTTGAGGAAAAGTAATTGTATTTTTCCCCCCAAACCCTCCAGCACCTGCTCATTCTTTTGACAACCTGTTTTGCGCTTTTCTCAGAGCCCAAAACAGCTTTCCCGTCCTTGTCAAAAATTTGTTTTCCTTTTTCATCAAACTGTGGAACGCCTGCTTTTCTGAAGTATTTTTGTGCAAGAATGTCTGTTGCAACCTGGCTCCAGCCTTTTGGAACCTCTATTTCTGTCAGTTCAAACACAATGCTTCCGTCAGGGTTTCGGATTATCGAGCTTCTTTTTTCGTACTCGGTAGTTTCCAAGGGTTTTTTTTGCTCTTTGGTAAAAACCCGCTTTATTTTTAACCCGCCGGAAGTTTTGGCTTGCGGAAAAACCGCTGAAGTCTCGCTTTTTTTTGCTTCTTTCATTTTGCATCACTTAAAAATGCTTTCAATTTTTTTTTTGATTACTGACTTTGAATATGCTCCGGAAAACTGGTCGACAATTGAGCCCTCCTTGTAGATTAAAACCGTGGGCACGGCCATTATGCGGAATTTTTGCGAAAGCCTGGGGTTCTGGTCGACATCCACCTTGAAAAACTCGATTTTTTCCTTAAAATCTTTTGAAAGTTCCTCTAAAATGGGGCTTAAAACCCTGCAGGGACCGCACCAAGAAGCCCAGAAATCCACAACTGCTGCTTTGGCTGAATTGATTTGTGAATCAAAATTTTTTTCACTAAGTTCCATCATTTGCGCGCCCCCAAATGTTTGAATAACGTAAAAAAACAATTATTCTTTTTAACAAAACTAACCTGCGGAATAATTCTATTGGTTTTTACCTTTAAAAACCTTTGTTATCGAAAACTTTATATTAGAATTATTAATAAAAACTGTGAAAAAAGTTTGCTTTTTTAATTAATTTGGTTTCGTTAATTTTTTTTTGGTTAGCTTTTTTTCTTTTTGGCTGCTTTAAAGTTTTGCTTTCAACAGGGACAAAAGTCTGCCCGCAATTTTTGAATCAGTAAAGTTACTTGAACCCACCAAGTGCCTGTCCAAAAAAGGCGTCAAGATTACAATGTAGGCGCTTGCACTAAGCAGGTGCAGCAAAGTGAATGGGATTTGTGCAAAAAAAGCAAGTTCCATTGGCGTTCCAAACATTGCTGGGCCGAACAAAACTCCAGTAATCAAATCAAAAATTAAAACCCCAAAAATTCCGCTTCCCAAATAGGTTTTCATTGAAACTTTTTTCTTGTTTTTATAATAAAAGTGGAATAAAATTCCAAGCCCAGCGTATGTGAGTGCAGTCACCCATGTCCAGATTCCGATGCCGCTTGTAATCAAGTCAAAGGAAAACATTGCAATAAAAGCAAAAAATGCTGCGCTCCACAAGTTTTTTTGCCGTGAAAAAGGCAGCATCACGCCCATAATTGGGTCATTGTTTGGAAAAAGGCGCACAAGCCTCAGAGAATTTACCAGCACAATGCTTGCCACAAACTTTAATATATTCATTTTTGGTCAGAAATAATATGGTGCTCTTTTATAATAAATGGTTTGGGAAAGGGTAATGAGCGTTACCCTTTTGATTTTGGGTTGTGGCCAAAACAGCTAAAAGGGTTTTGTGTTCAATTGTTTGGGTGGTTTAAATGGGTTTTTTTGATTTCTTGTTTGGCAAAAAGCCCCAAAAGGGGGTTGAAAATGAAAGCGTGTCGAGTGCGAGTGCAGGGTTTTTTGGAAATTCAAAATTTCAGTTGAGTGACGTTTACAACATTAAAGGCGTTGGAATAGTTGTTGTTGGCAAAGTAATTGATGGGGCGCTTGTACCAGGGCAAACCGCGCAAGTGAACGGAAAAAAAACTACGGTGAAAACAATCGAAGCGCACCATAAAAGACTGGCAGAGGCAAAAGTTGGCCAGGACATTGGAGTCGCACTATCAGGAGTTTCAAGAGAAGATTTTTTGCCCGGAATGATAATTGAATTCAGCTGAAAAAAGCTCAACCATTTTTTTTTGCCCGCGCACATTTTACGCTTCTTTTTTAAACCATTTTTTTGTTCCTTTTTTTGTTTGCTATGATAATTTATTTCATATTACCGTCCCGTCTTCAGGCGGGACATGTATCGCGTGTAACAAATTGGTAGTTGAATATAAATTATTATTCTTTTACCAATTTGTTAAAACACAGGAGCCGTTTATGAGAAAAGTTTTTTTTGCAACTTCTAACGAGCACAAGGCTGCAGAAATTGGCACAATTTTGCGCACATACGGCTTTGAAATACTTCCGCGTGCTCTAAAAATTGTCGAGCCGGATTTTGATTCAATTGAAGAGGTTGCGCGCTCAAAAGCCTTGCAGGCATTCGGGTACCTAAAAAAGCCTGTTATTGTTGAAGACACAGGAATTTTTTTCCATGCTTACAACAATTTTCCGGGTCAGATTGCAAAACGCGTTTACCAGGGGATTGGTTTTGCAGGCCTGCTTGCGCTCATTAAGGCAGCGCAAAACAAGCGCGCCACATTTAAAACGGTGATTTGTTTTGCGCGCTCTAAAAAAGACCTGCAATTGTTTTCCGGCTCGCTTGAAGGCCGCTTGCTTGACCACGTTGTTGAGCTTGAAAAAAACCGCCTGCCCTACGAAAAAATTTTTGTCCCAGACGGCTATTCAAAAACCCTCGTAGAACTTGACTTGGAGGAGAAAAACAAAATCAGCCACAGGGCAATTGCCGCAAGAAAATGCGGGGAATGGATGAAAGAAAACTATTTGTATTAGTTAATCTAATAATAGTTCAGGTCATCAATGTCGGCTATTTCTAATCGATTATCTAAACTTGTTGGAAGTGGAAAGGTTAGTTTTGAACGGGCTTTGAATAGAAAAATGCAAAGGCATGGTTTGCTGGTTGTTAGCCAAAGGAGGCCGTTTTCTCCTGTTCAACAAAAGTCTATTGCTCGGGCTATTGAGCGGCATGAGGAAAAAATTGCTGAACTTTCCTCAAGGCAAAAAGCGCCAAAAAGTTTGGTTGATTGGCAAAAAAGGGCAAGTGTTTTACGCAGAATGCGGTCAGTTGGTTTTAGGCCTACTGCGTCAATTGTTGCTTCTTCACTTGCTTTTGAATATGGTTTGGAGAAGGAGAAACTTTTACCGCAATTAAACTCTTTTCGTGTCACTAATATTCGTTTGAAAGGAGCTTTGTTTGAAGGTGAAATAAAAATATTTTGTGATGTGGTAAGACTTGATTTGCCTTTTAGAGTGCAGGAATTGTTAAAAAATTCTGGCTTAGCTTTGGATTCAAGGCAAATTGCTATCAAACTTGGCTTAGAGCCAACCCCCAGAAACAGAAAACTAATAACAAATTCTTTGGGTTTATTGGATTTAATGCATTTAACTACAAAACTTCCGCCCCGCAAAGAAATGCATTACAGGTGGCTTGATTCTTCACAGCGTTTTAGCAAGCAAACAATTTCTAAAAACTTGGATTGGAGAATACTACAGAGACTGGTGCAAAGAGAACAACGCCTCGCCGACCTTTCTTTGCCGGTCAAGCTTCCCGGCGGAAAAATTATTGGTTCAGCAAAAGGCTTGTCCCATCATGGCAATGTTAAAAAAAGCTTGTTAAGACTGCAAAGAGCAGGTTTAGTAAGTTTAAAGTCGGGGGTGAGTGGTTTTTTTGCTCGGCTCTCAAGATATGGTCAAAAATTGATGAATGAACAATCAAAACTTTCTTATCTACATCCAAGTTTGCGGGTGGCTTTGCTTGGAATGGCAAGGCAGCCGAAAGAACCAAAACCTGCAAAAAAAAGAACGCTTGAATTAATTATGAGGTGGGCAAGAGTTCACAAAGCACTACAAGAAGCTCGCCGCGGTCTTCCATCGGATACACAAATTTATGTTGGTTCACGCGAAGTATCACAAAATTTGAATGAACCACTCGGGTTTGTTCGTTCAGTTGCAGAAGGAAGAATTTCCTGGAAAAAAGTTCCAAAAAAACAAATGGAAAGTTTTTTGCAACAAATAGAACAAAAAAACCCTGAACTAGCATTACACATAAAAAATTTCCTTAAAACTATAAAAACGTGAAACTTCATACACTAAAATTTTTTCACGGTAACTTATTTAAACAACTTGACAGTTATTCTTTTCATGTCCGGTACTATAGAACTTGACCCGCGGGTTAAGCAGATTTCTGTTGCGGAGCTGAAGAAAAAGCTTGACGCAAAAGAGGATTTGCTTTTGGCGGATGTGAACCCGCGTGACCGCTTTGAAAAGCACCACATTAAGGGCGCGGTTTTTGTAGAGTGGGAAAAGGCCGGAAGGTGGTTTGTTGAAAACAATGTTCCAAAAAACAAGCAGATTGTTTTGTACTGTGAAAACACTATGTGCACTGCTTCCCCGATTGTTTCAAACAAGTTAGTGAAATTGGGGTACAAAAATGTTTTCGAGTTCTCTGACGGAGTGCAGGGATGGATAAAAGCCGGCGGGGAATGGGAAGGCAGCGGGTAAAAAAATGCTTGCAAAACACGAAATTCTCGCGCTGGTTTTTTCAATTGCGGTTTTTGTTTCGCTTTTGTTATTTTACACTGCGTACGACAAAATCACCGGCACACTTGTCCCACAAAAACTGGTTGACGTTGTTTTGTTTGTGGATTTTTCAAATTCTTTAAGGGAGCTTAACAAGGTTGCAGCGCTTGCGGGCCTTGGACTGATTTCATTTTCACTTATTGTTGGGCCGTTTTCAAAAATGTTTCCCAAAACTTTTGCAAGGTTTTTGCCTTGGCGAAAAATCACTGGCTTGAGCGGCTTTACATTTGCATTACTGCACTCCGTGTATTCTCTAATTGTGATTTATGGGTTGAACCTTGATAGAATGATTTTCTCTAATCCAAAGCTTTTGGGCTTTGTTTCTGCAGCCATTGCTTTTACTATTTTTTTGGCCATGAGCATTACTTCAACACGCTCTGCAGTGCAAAAAATGGGCTACAAGAACTGGAAGCTTTTGCAGACAACGGGCTACATTGCCCTGTTTTTTTCAATAATCCATTTCGTTGTGCTTGAAACAGGGAAAAAAGGGTTTGATGTGCGCCCGTACGGCATTCTTTTCCTGTTTTTTGCAATAGTTGCTCTGGCAGTAAGGGTTGGCACGGTGTTTGTGAAGACAAAGCCCCGTTCAAGCTTTGAAGAGCACGTTGGCGAAAAACCGTAAAAGCAAAAAAAGTTCCACTCAACTAACTTTTATTGAAGTTTTAGCAAGATTAGGAATAAATGCGAAAAAAGGCGGACCTTATCTCATAAGTGGAAAATATGTCCAAAATGAGCTTAGAATTGCAAAAAGTGAGGTAAAGAAATTTAAAGAAGTTTTGGAACAGGATTATTTGCCCAAACGAGCAAATAGAGTAGAAACTCTCGTTACTCGTTCGCAGGGGTACCGAAGTGGCTAAACGGACAAGGTTTAGGGGGTGGACAAGTAATCAAATGCTTTCTGCCGAAAACACCTTGTGGCTAAGCGCCTTCGCAGGTTCGAATCCTGCCCCCTGCATTTTCACAAAATTATTTTTGCACCAAAAATTTTGTGCTTGAACCAAACTCTATTTATTAATCAGCGCCAAAATGTGTGTATGCTTTCACTGAAATTTTTTTTTGTGCTTTTTGTGGTTAGCGTTTTGTTTTTAAGCGGGTGCCTGAAAAACTCCAAGCCAGAGCTGTGCGCTGAAATCGCAGATTCAACAATCAAAGACAGCTGTTATTATGGGGTTGCATTGGATAAAAAGGAACCAGCATTGTGCAGGCAGATACAAGAGTTGGAGGAAAAAGACAACTGCCTTTATGACCTTGCACAGGGAAATTTTTTCCAGTCAAAACCGGTTAAAAAAATCTATTTAAAAAACGCTGCAGTATTATGCGATAAAATTTCTGATAGCATCAAAAAAGATTACTGCTTTTTTAAAGAAGCCCGTGCTACAGGAGACGAAACTTTTTGCCAATATATAAGCGGCTTTTCCGAAAGGGAAAGCTGTTTGGAAGAATTGGAGAACTATTAATTTTAAAGGAGGGAAAAAAATGAATTTATTACATGCAATT
Organism: Candidatus Iainarchaeum sp.; assembly: GCA_016186855.1. Lineage (GTDB taxonomy): Archaea > Iainarchaeota > Iainarchaeia > Iainarchaeales > GW2011-AR10 > JACPKT01. The sequence goes on from JACPKT010000057.1 coordinate 6,866, forward strand.
TTTGCAGCATTTTTGGTATTTATGGTTGGAATTAGCGGCTGCCTCAGTGCTTTTGGCCGCGAGCCAAAGCCGGAATTATGCAACCAAATATCCAATTCTTTAAGCAAATCAAATTGCTTTCACCGCGTTGCAGTGCGCACTGGAAATTCGGTTTATTGCAGCGCTATTTCAGAATTGTCTGTGATGGATTTGTGTTTTTCTGACCTTGCAGAGGGAAACACCTGGGCTAGCGCTGGAACAAGCTGGGATTAAAACGCTGTGGTAAAATGGGTTTGCTTGTCAAAGAAAAATTGGTGTAATAATGCCGTTAACTCCTTTTCATTTTGGTCCAGCGCTTTTTTTTGGCCTGTTGTTTTCCCGTTTTTTGCATTTACCAACTTTCATCATGGCAAACGTGATTATTGATTTGGAGCCATTTGCTGTTTTGCTGTTTGGGCTAAATTATCCGTTGCATGGCTTTTTTCATTCTTTTTTTGGAGGATTTTTTGCGGCTCTCTTTCTTGCGGCGGCAATGGTTTTTTTGAACGCAAAAATTCAAGAGATAATGAAACTTTTCCAGTTAAGGCAGCCTTTTTCTGCTTCAAAAATTTTGTTTTCCTCTGTTGCAGGTGTTTGGTTGCATGTTTTGTTTGATTCCACACTCTACACTGACATAAAGCCTTTTTTTCCGCTTAAAATTAACCCGTTTTTTGTTGGAACGCTGGAATTTACCTTGTTTGTTTACGTTTTGTGTACAATTATTTTTTTTGCTGGCATAGCGTTTTATTTGGCGATGATAGTTTTTTATAATAAAAAATGACCAATCGTTGTGGGTTAATATGCGGCCTCTTATAACTTTGAGTTCCGATTTTGAAAAGCAGTCACAGGGCGTTGGGAACATGGAGGGAGTAATTTATTCCATTAACCCGAAAGCACGGGTGATTCACTTAATGCACGGTATTCCTGTCTTTGATGTCGTTTCTGCTGCCCGCACAATGGAGACAGTTTTCCACTTTCCTGTAGGGATTCACGTGTGCGTTGTTGACCCAGGTGTTGGAACTGAAAGGAAAGGCATTATTGTGAAAGTAAAAAGAGGCGATTTTTTTGTCGGCCCAGACAACGGGTGCTTGATGACTGCGCCAAGAATGCTTGGCGGAATAGAACAAATTGTAGAGGTTTCTAATCCAAAATTCTTGCGCCTACCAGTTTCTCCTATTTTTCACGGGCGCGATGTCTTTGCGACTGCTGCTGCGCATTTGTCCTTGGGGGTGCAAATGGAAGAATTTGGGCCAGAGCTTAAAGTTAGCAAGTGCGTTCCTGCACCGTTTGAAGAGGCAAAAGTAATAAACGGAAAAATTGAAGCCATTGCAATACACAAAAACCATTTTGGCTCGATTCATTTGAACGTTTTAGCGCAAGAATGGAACAAGCTTGGCTTGGCGCTAGGAGAAGAAATTGAACTGGTTGTTGGAAGAAAAAAATTGCGCGCGCCTTTTGTGAAAACTTTTGGCGACGTTAAACCAGGCAAGCTTTTGATAATGAAAGACAACCGCGGGTCTTTTATCAAAATCTTTCCCTTAAAGGTGGGGGAAAAAGTTGTTGTAAAAACGGCCTGATTTTACTTTTTTTGTCAAAAATTAAATTTTTCTGTTTTAAAGCCCTTGCAAAAGTATTCCTATCACGTAACCTGCAATTGCCGCGGCCATCCCGATCGCAGCCATTTCTGCGCCATTTTTTGCCCAGTTTCCAATAGTGTATTTTGATTTTACCGCGCCCGTTGCAAACAGCACTGAAAGAGAAATTATTACTGCTAAAACCATTCCATTTGTGGCGTTGGTGAAAAAGAACGGGATGATTGGAAAAATCGAGCCAATAAGTGATGAAAAGCCCACAACAATTGCTGCGCGTTTTGGGTCTTTTTCCTCATAAGAGCCAAGGTTTAACTCTTCAACCATCATTTCCTGCAACCAAGTTTTTTTGTTGGAAGTAATTATTTCCACTGCACGGTTGAGGTCTTTTCCGCTAAAACCCTTTTTTTCATAAATTTCTCGGATTTCCTGTTTTTCAGCCTCAGGCATGTTTTCTATTTCATGCAATTCCCTCAATTTTTCTGATTCATAATATTGTTTTGCGGCCTTTTGGGAAGTATATGCTACTGCCGCCATTGAAATGCTTTCAGCAAACGTTGCAGCAAGACCTGCAATCAAAACAATTTTTGAATCAGTTGTTGCAGCGGCAACTCCAAGCACCACGCCCATGACATTCACCAGTCCGTCCTGGCCCCCAAGGATTATTTCTTCAATGATGCTTCCGTTTTTTGAATGCTTTTCGTGCATAAAAGATTTCTTCATAAAAAAACATTTTTGAAATTATTTGGCTTTCAGGGCTTTAATTATTTCCCTGCAGAAAGCAGGCCAACCAGAATGCAGACTTTTTTGCTAGTCAAATCGAATATGAATTATCGCCAAAAAAAAGTAGAAAAGAAATGGGTAAAAATCAGTACGAGTCTTCGTCGTCTTCGTCGCTGTCACTATCGTCGTCGTCCCAGTCATCTTCATCATCTTCTTGTCTTCTAAACTCTTTCCATAAATCCTGCATTTTTGACCCTCCTCTTTCCAAAATATTTTTTTATGCATTTTGCCATCAACAGATATTTAAATCTATTGCAGTGCAAAAGCAAAAAAAAGAATAAAATTAACTCTTTATAGTGAAACTGTAACATTTAAATAGTTGTTTTGCATTATTATAATATAAGGTGGTTTTTTGAATCAGTTAAAATCAGCTATTTTGCTTTTGGCTTTAGCGGCTTTTATCCAGCCGGTTTTGGCGGGCTATTCTTATTATTTTGACTATTACCAGTACAGTTACCCGTCTTACTCTTATTACCAGCCATATGGTGTTAATTATTATAATTATTACCCTTTTTCAGACTACCTTGCCTATAATCCTTACTCTTATTTGAGATACGACCCATACGCGAGCTATATTATCCCTGCAGGCCCTGTTGGTTGTCTGGATTGTGTTTACCCAAGTTATGCTTTTTCGGCTTACCCATATTATGCTTACCCAACTTACCCTTACTACATTTCAAGGGTTTACATTAACTGATTCTTTTTAGGAAAACATGCCAATTTCTTCATATATCTCTCCGTTTATGTCCCGTCGGAGACGGTGTAGGTGTAAGGCGCTGTCCGACTTTGCAGGCAGTGTAAACTGGGCAAGTATTACCGGGCTATTGAGCGAAGCGAAATAGCCCA
>JACPKT010000059.1 GCA_016186855.1 Candidatus Iainarchaeum sp.
TATGCCAAGCTATATGGACGACATGATAAGCGAAATAAAGAAAAAAAAACAAGAGACACTCAATGAGTCTGTCAAAGCAGACAATGCTGTTAAAAAGCAGCCTTCTTTAGCGGATAAGATTCCTGAAAACGTTGAAAAAACCGGCATAGAGCTCGAGCTTGAAAAAATAAAAAACGAGCTGAAAGAAAGCGTCAAAGCCCCTTTAGAACCACAAAAAAAAAAGAAAATTGTTTTTGACGAACCGGTCAAAAAAGCACCATTGCAAAAAAAAGAAACAGGATTTGAGTTAAAAGAGGCAAAAGAAAAGCCAGTGGAAAAAGAGGAAGAACAAGAGTTTGCCGCTGAAAGAAAAATTGTCGGCGAAGGCACTGACACGGAAATGATGTCTTCAGAGCAAAAAGAAATCGAAACAGCGGAAAAAGCGCTCATAGACTCTTATGGTGACGTGAAAATTTTCAAAGTAAAGGGAAAATCGCTTTTGCACTACACTGTTCCTGTCCAGCGCCCGACCACAACAGAAAAAACAATCATCAACACAATAAAAGAAGCCGCCACCAGGCTCATTACGATTTCCCCGTACAAAATCAGGGACAACCAGCAAAAAAGAAGCATTTACTACCAAAAGGTACTCGAAATACTGCAAAACTCGCCACAGCTAAACATTCAAAAAAGAAGGTGGTCATTTTACGCAGAGGCCGTAGTGCGCGAAATGGTCGGATACGGAATAATTGACTCGCTTGTAAATGACGACAACCTGGAAGAAATAATGGTGATTGGCCCAAGAATACCTGTGTACATTTTTCACAGAGAATACGAAATGATGACGACAAACATTGAATTCTTTGTAGACCAAGAAATAGTTGACCTAATCAACAGGGTTGCAAGACAGGTTGGAAGAAGAGTTGACATCAGTGCCCCACTCCTTGACGCAAGGCTTCCTGACGGAAGCAGGGTAAACGCAACAATTCCGCCTGCCTCAGTGAGCGGCTCGACAATCACCATCAGAAAATTTAGAAAAGACCCTCTGACAATTGTTGATTTGATTAAAAACAACACGCTTGACATTGATTTGGCCGCATTCCTGTGGGTATGCGTTGAAGGGCTCGGTGTAAAGCCGGCAAACATCCTGATTTCCGGCGGCACAGGCTCTGGAAAAACAACGCTCTTGAATTCACTTGGAGCATTCATTGAACCACAGGAAAGAATAATAAGCATTGAAGACACTGCAGAACTGAACCTGCCCTTAAAGCACTGGATAAGGTTTGAGGGAAGGCCACCCGGCCTTGAAGGCTCAGGAGAACTCACAATAGACATTCTGACAAAAAACTCGCTTCGAATGAGGCCTGACAGAGTAATGGTCGGAGAAATACGCCACGCAGAAGCATTCAGCCTATTCACGGCCATGAACACGGGACACGATGGCAGATTGAGTAATGATGCATTAATTCAACTTTCAAATGGAAATTTAGTTGAAATAGAAGAATTTGTTAACAAAGTATTTGAAGAAAAAACTTCCGTAAAAGAGGGGGAATTTGAGTTTGCAGAAGTTAGTGAAAAAATATTTGTGCCAAGCCTCAATAAACAAACGTTAAAAATTGAAGACAAAGAAGTAACGCATGTTTGGAGAAAAAAATCTGAAAGTGAAATAATAAAAATAAAATTACAGTCTGGAAAAACAATTTCACTTACACCTGACCACCCGATTTACAGAATCAACAACGGAATAGAAGAAATAAATGCCGGCAACGCAAAAGAAGGAGATTACATTTGCGTTCTACAAAAATTTAAAAGCAATGCAACGAAAAAATTGGAAAACCACACTTTTGCCAATAATGCATCAAACAAGTACGGCAAAACACTGCTGCAAATTTTGGAAAAAAACATAAAAACAATGAATTCAAATGACCTAAAAATATTAAATGAATGCGGATTGCAAGCGGAAGAAATTGTTTTAATCACCACTGTAACAGAAAATGAACCAGGCTATGATTTGACAGTAAAAGGCAACCACAGCTATATAGCAAACGGCGTCATTGTGTCAAACTGCATGGGAACAGTGCACGCAAACTCTGCAAAAGAAACCGTCATCCGGGTGACTTCTCCTCCAATGAATGTGCCAGAGGTAATGCTGAGCGGGCTGGACATTATTGTTGTTGAGCAGAGGCTTCACGACAAAAAAATGGGAACCATTAGGAGAATAACGGACATTTCAGAAGTAAGCGGGGTATTAGAGGGAAAAACCGCTACAAAACTCATTTACGAGTACGACCACGTGGCAGACAAGTTAAAGCGCACAAAAAACGAAATAACTTTTTTGAAAATACTCCAAAGGTTCACGGGCTGGTCAAGCGAAAAAATGAACCAAGAGCTTGAAAAAAGAAAAAAATTTTTGAAATACATTGTGGACAAAAAAATAAGGAAAATGCAGGACGTTTACGACGCCTGCCAGAAATTTGTTTACGAGCAAAGCATGGAAGTAGAAAAAAATGCCAATACTGGACGACTTAAGAAAAAAAATTGAGGAAAAAAAGGAAAAAAAGCTCTCAGTGTCAGCGCAGGGAGAGTACAGCGAAAGCTCAGTGGATGTAGGCGAAGTGGAAAAAATAGTCAAAAAAATGAAGCAAAAATACAAAGAACAGGGAATTGCATTCGAAGAAGCAGGAGAAGAACTGAGCGCGCTCCGCAGCGTTGTAACAGGAACAGCTGCACCACAGGTGACGACACAGACAGTTAACGAGCTCGTGGACTACCAGTCACCGCTAATAAGCGCGCTTGGAAGATATTTTCTCGCGTTTGAAATAATGCTAAAACCAGCTGTAAGGGCGCTAAAGGTTTTCCCAGTTTCAAAAGAACTCTCCTATTACCTTTACAGCGCAAACATGAATTATTCAGTGCAACAATACATTGCCCTCACCATTGCCACTTCCTCCCTGTTATTCATAATAACGCTGTTTTTCAGCGCAATAGGAAGCGTAATATTCGGTTACCAGATACTGCTTTCACTAATGCTTGCGTTCGGCGTGTTCATTTTTTCAACAATGATTTTATTGATTATTCCAAAAAGCATTGCGCAAAAAAGAGGAGACGAAATAAGCACTGAACTGCCATTTGCTCTAAGACACCTTTCCACAGAGCTTCGCGCAGGAATAGGGTTGTACAAAACGCTTCAGACAATTGCGGCAGCAGATTATGGGCTGCTTTCAGAAGAATTTTCACGCACAATTATAGAAATAGAAGAAGGAACTGACACCCAGCAGGCGCTCCGCCACTTTGCACTGCGCACACAGTCAAGAGCGCTGAGAAGCGCCTTGCTCCACATCATAAGGGCACTTAAAACCGGCGGAAACCTTTCAGTGATGATGAGCGAAATTGCCGAGGACGTATCGTTTGAGCTGCGCTTGCGGATATCTGATTTTGCGGAAAGAATGAATTTTTTCGGGGTAATATTCATTTTCGGGGCAATAGTCGTGCCCGTATTCATTGCAATTTTGGGCTCGATTGCAAACGCGCCGCTTGGAAGCATTTCATTCACGTCCTCCCTCAATTTTCCCCCAAGAGTCATACTGATTTTTTACACGCTGGTAATGCCAATGATGCTGGCGTTTTTGGTATTTTACCTGATAATAAACCAGCCGAGAGTGTAACAGATGGAACAAGAACAGGAAAAAACAGGAGTAATGGAAAAAATAAGTTTTCTGCGCTCTTATGGCAGGATATTGCGCCAGATAAATTTCCAGGTAAACCCGGTTTTCTGGATAGTGCTCTCAACACTCGTTTCCCTCGTTGTTGCAATAATAATAATCTACGCCCTGCCAGACTATTACCAGTTTGGAATAATTATTTTCATTGTAATAATCGATTTAATGCTTGGATACCCTTATTTGAAAGCGCTTCAAAGAATTGACGAAATTGAAAGAAACCTTCCAGACTCGCTGAAACAAATGGCAGACACTTTGAGGGCGGGCGGAACCTACGAGTACGCGCTGCGCGAAATTGCAGCAACAGAGTACGGGCCACTAAAAAAAGAACTCAACGATGTTTTAAGAAAACTCGAGGAAGGCGAAAACTTTGAAACATCCTTTTCAACCCTTGCAACCAACGTGGACTCAAAACTCATAAAACGCACAGTAACAATAGTAATTGACTCCGTGCGGTCCGGTGCTGGCCTCGCGGACATTTTGGACGAAATCAGCGAGGATGTGCGGGAAGCGCACAGAATCGGAAAGGAAAGAAAAACAAAAACCATCCTCCAAACCATTTTCATAGTGGCTGCAGGCGCGGTGATTGCGCCAATGATTTTTGGGTTCGTTTCAACCATAAGCACAGTTCTAATTAATGCTGCTGCGAGAATTGTTTCTGACGCAGAAAGAATAGAGGCAGAACAGGCAGCTGACACCATACAGATAGGGATACAAATCTACCTTTTTGCAGAAATTTTAGCCGCAAGCGCAATGATTGCGCTCATGCGAGAGGGACGACTCACCAAAACAATTATATACATGCCAATACTATTATTCTTTGCATACATTTGCTACACAATATCAATAGTCTTTTCAGGCGGAATTGTTGGCGGGGTAACCATATGAGAAAACTTTTAACCGAACAAAAAGCACAGGTATCGGTTGAAATGCTGGTGCTTTTAGGCGCAGTAGTGTTTGTGGCAATGGTCGTGGGCTTTACGGTAAAAAGCATCGTAAAAGACGTCCAATAAGTTTAAATAATAGAATTGCAATTATTGTTAGTAATAATTTATTTTTAAACTTGAAATGGAGGTAAAGGAAATGAAAGGAAAAGGACAAGGAGCACTCGAATACTTGCTACTTATCGGCGGGGCAATACTTGTTGCGGTGATAGTAATAAGCATAATAGTAGGGCTTGGTAGTGGAAGTGCAGGAGTAGAAACCATAAGGGCAGCTGCAAACGCACAGTGCGCAAAATACTCAAAAGATGCTTCATGTGACTCAATCCCTGGTACTGGCAACACTTTAACAACCACCGGAGCTGATGACAACGTCACATCTGCAAGTTGTCAGTATATGTGCAATTGGGCTGATGCAGTTAATAGATGTATAGCATTGACCGGTGCAACGCCTACAGGCGGCACATATGGCTATTCAACCGTAGGCGCAAGTTGCTAATAGCATTTTTTAAAGTGAAATAGTCAAAGGCACGGTCTTTCCGTGCCTTTCAGGTTTTTTTATGAACCAGCGCGCCCAGATTTCTTTTGAATACCTTATCACTGTTGCGCTTGCAATCGGACTAGTGACCGCTGTCACCATAATCGCTTTGCAGGTGATTTCTGTTTCTGAAACAACCAAAACAAGGGTTCTTGAAACGCGCGCTGCAACGATTGAATCAATAGTGGGCTGAAAGCGAGTGCAGGAAGCCGTATTTTTTTTAATATCACTCGGTTCTTTAATCATTGCAACATACACTGATTTAAAAGAAAGAATTTGCAGTTGCAAAAAATTCTTTAAACAATTTTTTTGCTGTCGCAATTGCAACAATTGGAGCATTCATTGGAGCGTATTTGCTTTGGAAAGTGGGCGTATGGGCAGGCGGAGACGTGAAACTGTTCACAGCGCTTGCAGCGCTCAACCCTGTTAATTACGCTTTCATTGGAGATTTTTTCGGATTGGATAAAAGCAGTTTTGGAACAATTGATTTGCCAGTTTACCCGCTAACCCTTTTTGTTTTCAGCATTTTCTCAATGTTTCCAGTGGCAATACTTGTCACCATAAAAGGCATTGCAAAAAGAAAAGAACTGCAGAAAAAAATTGCAGGTGAAATAAAAGCAAAAACGGCGGCAATTTTTTTTTCAGCATTGCTGGTTTCAGGAGTTTTAACAATAGCCGCAGTGTTTAATTTAAATAGTGCAATTGCAGTTGTTGCGCTAATTTTGGCTGGTTTTTTTGGAAAAAAAATAACCGGAATAATTGGAACAGTTGCTTTTGTGGGAGGAGCTTATTTTAGCGGGACAATAATAATCCAGCAATTTGCAATAGTGTTTTTTTTCCTTTTTTTCCTCTTTGTTTTGATAAAACTTTACCTGCTTGCAAAAAGCGATTTACTGGTTGAAAAAATTCCCGTAGCTGAATTAAAAGAAGGAATGATTTGCGCAGAAACAATTTTAGTGGAAAACGGGAAAGCAAAAAAAATCAAGCCGCTTTCAATGAAAACCGTTATTAACCACTTGCAAAACAATAATGTGGAGGCACTGATCTCAAACTTGAAGCCCAAAGGAAAAGTCCTTGCAGACCAAAACGCAGGCGGGCTGACAAACGAACAAATAAAGGGATTAAAAGAAGCCGCAAAAACAGGAGAAATTGAAGGGGTTTTATTGGTGAAAAAAAGCGTTGCATTTGTTCCAGCAGTGCTGATGGCTTATCTTATCACACAAACAATTGGGGATGCTCTATGGCTTTTAATTTTCTGAACAGCAAGGGCCAGTTGTCGGTTGAGTTCATTTTCATTTTGATAACGATGCTTTTGTTTGTGGAAACAATCATTCAGCCAAACATTTTGGAGGCGGAGAAAATTTCAAAAGAAATGTTTGGACTGGGCTACACTGCGCTGGCAGCAGAAAAAATAGTGAACGCGATTGATTTGGTGCAGGCAAGCGGCGGGGAAACAAGGCAAACTATTAACATTTATGTGCCGGAAAATGCAAAAATAAAGTGCTACGAGTTTGGACCCCTAGTAACTCCTATTTCTGACCAAAATTCAATCAAATTCGAATATACCCTTCCAAGCGGAAACGTTAGTGACAAATGCCCAGACGGCACTGGCCTTCCAGGCACGCTTTGCAAAAAACAATTGAGGCCGCTCACCAAAGCAGGAATTACCTGCGGGGCAGGGTTTACGTCTACAACTGAAATCGGCTCAATAGTGAAAATAATTGATGCAAAAGCACAGTTAAACATACAAGTTTCAAAAAACTCCATTAACCCTGCGGCGCCGGTGGAAATAAAGGTGGTGTGAAATGTTTGGCGCGCGCGCGCAGTCAAGCTTTGAAATGGCATTTCTCATGGGAATGGTGATTTTAATCACTGGAATCGTGTTCGCAAACTACATGCAGGTAAGCGACCCCACATTGGCGCTTGCGGTGGCAAAGCAAAGCATCACCGAAAAACTGCTAAAGCAACCAAAACCTTTCACTATAGAAAGCATTGAAAACTTGGCGTGCAAAAAAACCCTTTACTTGAAAGTAAGCACTATTCCTTCAACGCTGACCTCTAAGCAATTTGCCGATGGCCCATATAATGATGTGAACAATATTGTTTTGGTGCAGGGGGACGTGAATTCCAATTCAGGCTATGACTTGATTGACTTGAAAGTTAATGAAGACCAAACAACAGTTTGCCCGTGAAAAAACAATGCAGAAAAGCAAAAAAGTTTTTTTGGTTACAGTGCTGCAGGTAAGCCTTGTCTTGATGCTTGCAGCAATAGTGTTCCGGCCTTTTGCAGGAGAAATTGCATTTTATTTTCTTGAGGCAATTTTGAGCCTGATTTTTTTGAAAATCTTATTTGCGGATTTAAGGAAAGAAATAACGCAAGAGTACAAATTCGTGGTTTATTTTTTTGCGCCTCTTTTTGCGCTAATCCATTTGAGCTGGTTGGCGCAAAAATTTTTTGGCGGAACTTGGGGACCGCATTTTTTTCTCGCATTCATTTTATTGGTTTTGGCTTATCTGGTTTTTTTCAAGGCAGTTTTTGGAAGAAACTACACAATGGGAAAAGTGCTTTTAAGCAACGAAAAAATGGCAGTGGTTGAAACCGATTTTGACATAAGGGCATTTGTAACCGCAGGAAAACACATAGTCGAAACAAAAAAAAAGCTTTCAGAAGGAACAAATGCTAAAATCTCTGTAAAAATGGGCTTTTTGGGGCAAAAAACAAGCAAAGTTTATTACGATGATTGACGAACTATTTTTTATTCTTTTTCGACTGCAGTTATTTGCATGCAGTTAAACGATTTTGCGTTAAGGAAAATTTCGCTTGCAGTAAGCTGTGCAGGCATATTGGTGCTTTTTGCGCTTTCTAACTTTTTTGGGCCCAAAGAAACAGCAATTGAAAACATTTCCACGCAAATGCTGGAAAAAGAAGTGAGTGTAAAAGGGATTGCAAAAAACGTGAGGCTTTCAAAAAACACGCTTCTTTTTGAAATACTTGACCCGACAAAAATCAGTGCAGTAAAATTTTCCCCCACAAAACAGGAACTTGGACTCGTTAAAGAAAACGAGTTTTTGGAGTTTGTTGGAACGGTGAAAAAATACAACGGCAGACTCGAGGTTGTTGTAAAAAGTGTGAAAAAAATTGCTTGAAATGATTTTTTGGATACTTTTTGGCTGTGCTTTGGGGGTAATAACGGGACTTGCGCCAGGCATCCATTCAAACACTGTTTCAGTTATTGCACTCGCCTACTTTTCTGGCCACGACGCCAACTTGGCCGCAATGATTGTGGCAATGAGCATTGTGCACTCTTTTGTGGAATTTGTGCCAAGCATTCTGCTTGGATCGCCCGAATCTGACTCTTACCTTTCAGTTCTGCCAGGCCACTATTTTTTTCAGCAAGGAAAGGCGCTTTTTGCAATAAAGCTTGCAATAACAGGAGGGCTGTTAGCAGCAATTCTGGCAGTTGCATTGCTTCCTTTTTTCTTCATATTTGTAATTCGGCTGGATGTTTTCTTTAAAGAAATTATTCCATGGTTTCTAACGCTTTCAATTTTTGCACTGGTTTTTTCTGAAAAAGACAAAAAATTTGCAGCAGCAACGGTTTTGCTTTCCGCAGCCCTTGGAATGGCCAGCCTGCAGGGCGGCCTTTCAGGCAATTCCATTTTCCCACTCATAACAGGCTTTTTTGGAGGCTCAACCATGATTTATTCACTGCAAAAAAAAGAAGCAGTAGTAGAGCAAGAGAAGAAAACATTTTCTTTAAAAAAAATGAAAACACTCAAAGCAGTCTTTCTCTCCATCGCTTCTGCAATGGCGGTTGCAATTTTTCCAAGCATGGGTGCAAGCCAGGCGACTTTTTTGATTAAGCAGTTCACAGGAAAAATTTCAAAAGCACAATACCTTATAATAATCGGCGGCGCTGCAACTGCAAACCACGTTTTTTCGCTTGCATTCCTTTTTTTGACCCAAAAAACGCGCACAGGCACCGCAGCGGCAGTGAAAGAACTTGTGGAACTAAAAGATTATTCTTTTTTTTTAATAATTTTCACGGCCCTCATTGCCGCCGGAATAGGCGCAATCGCAACAGAAATAATTGCATTGAAAGCAATTGGAAACATTCATAGAATAAATTATGGCTTGCTGAACAAAATGGTTTTTGCGGCTCTTGCAGGCCTTTCCTTTTTGTTTGGCGGAGCAATTGGAACAATTCAGTTCTTTTGCGCAACCTCGATAGGGTTAATGGCAGTGACTTCGGGGGTTAAAAGAAGCGCATGCATGGCTTTTTTGATGGTGCCGACAATATTGTTTTATTTGAAAGCAAACCAAATAATTTGAATGTATTCAATAAAAAAAGAAGTTTTGGGCGCAATCATTGAGGCGTCAAAAAACACTTTTCCAGAAGAATTCATTGGAGTGCTTGGCGGGAACATAAAAAACAAAATCATTGACGAATTAATTGTTGTGCCGGCAACTTTTGGAACAGATTTTTCAGCAATCCACACGCACCTCTTGCCGATGGACCAAAAAATCATTGGAACAATCCATTCCCACCCAAGCACTTCAAGCAGGCCGTCCCAAGAGGACCTGAATGCTTTTGGAAAGCTCGGGCAAGTGCACATAATAATTGCAAAGCCTTTTGAACCCAGTTCAATGAAATGCTTTGATTCAAAAGGAAACACAGTAAAGTTAAAAATAACTGGGTGACAAAAAATTCATTGCAATGAAAACCGTTTTCATTATTTTGGACGGATTAGGCGATCGGCCCATAAAAGAATTTAAAGGAAAAACTCCGCTTGAAGCTGCAAAGCGGCCAAACCTGAACAGGCTTGCAAAAAACGGCAACACGGGAATGCTTTACGCACTCGGACCCGGCGTAAATACAGGAAGCGATACTGCACAGCTTTCAATTTTTGGCTACGAGCCGGAAAAATACTATTTTGGAAGGGGACCAATAGAGTGCCTTGGAATTGGAATGAAATTGCAGGAAAACGATGTGTGCTTTCGAGCAAACCTGTGCACTCTTGACGAAAACGGAATAGTAGTGGATAGAAGGGCAGGAAGAATCGATTCAAGCAAAGAGTTTGTAGAAGAACTTGATGGATTGGAAATTGATGGGGTAAAATTTCTCGTGCAGCCCGCAACAGGATACAGGTCATGCATTGTCTTAAGGGGGGCCTGGTTATCTGAAAAAGTTTCTTCAAACGACCCAAAAAAAACAGGCACTGCGCCGCTGAAAATAGAGCATCTGGAAAACTCTTTGGAGGCATTGAATTGAAAAAGCAAAAAAAACCGCAGGCAAACTATCTACTATTGCGCGGGGCTGGAAAAATGCAGCACGTTCCATCTTTCCAGCAAAGGTACGGCTTGAAAGCAGCATGCATTGCAGGTGCCGGGCTGTACAAAGGAATTGGAAGAATGCTTGGGATGAAAGTGATTGAAGTGAAGGGCGCAACAGGGCTTGCAGAAACAGACATTTCGGCAAAAATAAACGCGTGCATTGGCGCACTCAAAGAATTTGAATTTGTTTTCCTGCACTTAAAGGCACCAGACATTTTCGGAGAAGACGGGAACTTTCTGAAAAAAAAAGAAATAATTGAAAGGTTCGACAAAGAATTGGCGCCACTAATGGGGCAAGACATTCTTTTAGTAGTGACCGGAGACCACTCCACGCCATGCTCGTTAAAAACGCACTCTGGTGACGCGGTGCCATTTTTAATGCACGGAAACGGCATCAGAACAGACTTTGTAAAAGAATTCGGCGAACGCGCATGCGCTAACGGTGGGCTGGGCTTTTTCTGCGGAAAAGACACAATGAACATCGTGACTACAACGCTTGGCATACAGAAAAAAACAGGCGAATAATTTGCAAAAGACCGTGCCATAAGAAGCGAAACACAGCATTGCACAAAAGCCAGCCGATTTAACGGTTTTGCCAACCACTTGCCAAAAGGCTGATGAAAAGATTTTATAAGACTAAACCATTAATTGTAATGGATGACGGGCCAGATAAGCTTTGATTTTTTGCTTTCAATAGTTTTTGCACTCCTGCTATTGCAGTCGCTTTTGGCTTTCTCTGACACTTTTTTGCTAAACCAAGAAAAAATAGTTGCAAGAATGCAGGCAA
>JACPKT010000074.1 GCA_016186855.1 Candidatus Iainarchaeum sp.
TTTCCCATTATCATAATGTTTTACCATACACGAAATGCTTCTTGGCAAATTATTAAAAAACAACGAGGAAAGATGGCAGTGACAGAATTACTGCTAAAACTAATTGTCTTGCTGGCGCCAATGTATGTTGCCAACTCCACAGCAATGTTGTTTGGCGGAAAATACCGGCTAGACTTTGGAAAAAAATTTTTTGATGGCAGACCAGTATTTGGGCCGGGAAAAACATTCAGCGGCGCATTTGCAGGAATAATCCTCGGCAGCGCGGCAACCATCATCGTTTACTATTTTTTAACGGAACACGCTCTGTCCATTTCGCAAAATTACATGTTTTTTGGGTTTCTGGTCTCAATCGGTTCAATAGCTGGAGATACTGTTGCAAGCTTTTTTAAAAGAAGAAGCAACATCTCGCCAGGCACGCCGGTTCTTTTTTTGGACCAACTGGACTTTGTAATCGGAGGCCTCATATTCGGCAGCCTTATTTTTGTGCCGACATTTTACGAAACAATTATAATCGCGGTTGCAACACTAATAATTCACAAGCTGAGCAACTTCATTGCGTTCAAGGCAAAGCTGAAAAAAGTGCCGTGGTAAACTTTTGCGTCCGTTTTCAACGGGACATAAATATAATCCATCACAGATAGAAGAATGCAGGAGCATGCAAGTGATTCGATGAACAGTAAAAAAAAAATTGTGGTTTTTTTAATCAAATTTTTTGCAATTTTTGCGCTTTTCCACTACTTCTTGCTTGTAGTTAACTTGTCCTTCTTTGAGGATGCAATTGCAGGGTTTCAGGCTAGATTGCTTGGACTGGGTTTTGAAAAAAACTCGGTTTTTGCAAAAGACGGGGCTTTTTTGATTACATCTTCTTGCACAGGCCTTGTAAGCACAATAATTCTTGGAGCAATAATTTTTTCACTCAAAAAACCCTCCCGAAAGGAAAAAATCTGGATTTTTTTTGGTGGAACCGCCTTGCTGCTGATAGTTAACCAGTTCCGGTTATACTTTGTGCTTTTGATTGGAAAAATTTTCGGAGTACAGGCCGCAGAGCTGGCGCACATTGCAAGCTGGTTTGCAACCACTGCAGCAATAATTTTTGCATGGTACTATTTCACAAAAAAAATGACAAAAACAAAAAACTTTGAAGGGTTTTTGTAGAACTATTTTCTTACCGCGATTTTTGCCATTTCTGCAAACACTGGTCTTGTGACAAGCACGCCTACAAAAACGCCTGCAATTGTTGTCAGCGCAAACCCTATCAGTTTTCCAAGGCCGAGGCCGAAAAAAATTATTGGAAGCATTGTGGCAACAACTGTTGCAGATGCAGCGACGATTATGAAGAAAGCCTTTTTTACGCGGGCCGCAAGCGATTCTTCCGCTGAAAATTCTCCGCGCATTAGTTCGTCCATTATTACAATCTGGTGGTCAACACCAGTGCCTACAACTGCCAGAATCCCTGCAACGCTTGCAAGGTCCAAATTTATCCTGAAAAAAGAGGCAATTCCCAAAACCAATAAAACCTCGCTTATTCCAGTGACAATTATCGGAATCGAAACCTTTATGTTGCGGTAGCGAATGAAAACGATTAGTGAAACCATGAGAAGGGAAATTGCACCCATCAAAATCGCGGCATCCAAAAACTCTTTTCCCAAAAAAGGGGAAATTGTTTCGTTTGAAACATCGTCAATTGGAATTGGAAGAGAGCCTGTTTCCAAAAGAATCGTCAAGTCGCCAAGCCTTTTTTGGGCCGTCTGGAAATCCGCGGCAGTTCCAGTAATTACAAGTTCAGAGTAAATTTTTTGGCTTTCAACATCTGCAATGAATGGGTCAAGACCAGTGATTCCAGGAGTTAAAGAAATTGTCTGCCTTGCACCGCTGGCAGCCCAAACCCAAGGCAATCCGGGTTCTTTTGGCTCAAACTCTTTTACTTTAAAACCCATTTCTTTCAATTGGTTTTTTTCTTTGCCAGAAATTTTTGGGTGGACGGTTGCCTGTTCTTTTGAGAGCGCAAGCGAAACCAACTTTGCTTTTTGCTCTTCTGAAAAACCGTTTTCATCTACCAAAAAGTAGTCAATAGAACTGTTTTGCAGTAGTTCTTCAATGTCTGTCTGCGCGCTGATGTCGTGCTCAAAGCTTCCTGCTAAAAGAAGCGCTGAATCGTTTTGAAAAACTTCTTTTGGAAAAACAAGTACCGAATTTGTCGGCCTGTCAATGAAAAAATACGTTACCTTGCAGTCGTACTGGTTTTGGGCCTGAACTGAAAACGACGAGATTTTGCATTTGTGAAAAATTGTTTTTGAAAACTTTACTGCAGACTCCTGGCTTATTTTAAACGGAAGGTTCCATTCGATTGCCCCAGACAGTGGGTCTTTTGCAAAACCATACCCTGCTGCAGGGTCTTTCACTATCTGTATTATGTCAGAGCCTGAAAACACTACTTCCCCGTCCAAAATTGACTCAAATTTTCCCTGAGTTTTTATTATTGTCTCAATCTGCTCAACTTTTTGAGTGTCGGTCTCTGCAATCTGCGCGATTACAAAATCATCGCCAAAAGATTTCACGCTGCTGTCCCTTAAACCAAAAGAATCAATCCTTTGCTGGATTATTGTGGTAATTGTTGAAAGCTGTTCTGCTGTCGGTTTTTGCGCCAAATGAATCTGAAAAATTGTTCCACCTTTAAAATCAATGCCAAACTGCAAGCCGTTAAAGGACAGGGAAAAAAGAGCGAGCCCTACAAGCACCAGAAAAAGCAAAAACTTGTAATTTTTAAACAACCGCTTCAAAGAGCCACCTTTTTTTTTCTTTCAACATACCATAAAAGCATTGGGGCGTTCATGAACCAGGTTGCAATTAAATCTGCTGCAAGGCCAAAAAAAAGCACTGCTGCAATCTGGAAAATGACGTCTATTTGTGCAAAATAGGAAAACAAAAGCATTACAAAAACCGCGGCAAGAGCCGTGGAGGTCATGGTGACGCCTGTAACCATTGCCTCGTGGGCGAATCTGGAACACAGCCATGAGTGCAAGGGCAGCGGCAACGTCAAAAACCGAGGCTGCAACAATTGCAAGCACAGGAATGAGTTCCCTGAAAAAAACAAAAACTACTATCAAGAGCAGGACAAAAGCCATTACTGAAACAGTAATAGCGGAACTGTAAAATTTTTCTCCAAGGACTGCGCCTATTTCTCCCTTGGAAATTTTTGGGTTTTCCAAAAGCCCCAGCTCCTGCACCAAAAATTCGTCTAACCGCTTTGCAAAGCTTTCTTTTGCCTTGTTAAACTGGTCTTCTGCAAATGCTATCGCGCTTCCTGCAGTCGGGTTTTGCGGCGGCAAGTCAGAACTAGCCAAAACTATTTGCGAGTATTTTGCTGATTCCAATGCAAGTGAAACTGCAGTCTGCGAATTTGTCTCGCGCTGTTGCTTTGCCTGCGCTAAAAAGTTTTGCGCTTGTTTTAATTCCTTGTTGTAAGAAAACTGGATGAGGACCTTTGACCCAAGCGGCCCGGAAGTTGTGTTTACCTGCAAGTCGATTAAATTAAAATGGCTTAAAAGAGAATCGTAAAGCTTGCTCGTATCCGTTTCTTTCTCAAGGCTTGCGCGGATAATTGTCCCGCCAACAAGGTCAATTCCGGGGGTGACCTTTGGGTGCACAAAAATGGCTATCACAAAAAGCAGTCCAAACACTGCCGGAACTGCCAAGAGTTTCTTGAAATTTTTGTTATAAAGTGAAACCAAAAAAACCACTAAAAAAAGCCAAATTAATATTTTAAACAGGACAATGTTTAAAATACTGGCGTGACGATGCCAAAACGCATGGATTGCTTTAAATTAATTTTCTTCTTTTAATTGAAACAGCTTTTTGGGGTTAAACTACCCCGCGGAGGAATAAAATGTTTTTATTAAACTGTTTTTCGAAACGCCGATCTAGAGATTTTTTTTTACAAATTTTACCAGGAGGAATAATTATGGCTAAAGAGAAAAAAGACGAACGAGCGGAGTATATTGCCGAGCTTATGGACTCAGTAATTGACGACACTTCTGTTCCAAGAAACATCAGGGCTGTTGTGAAAGAAGCAAAAGACAAAATGCAGAATTCGAATGAAAAAAAAGACATCAGGATAACTTCATCTATTTACACGCTGGAAGACATAAGCAATGACGTAAACATGCCTGTGCACACCCGCACAGAAATCTGGCAAATAATCTCGGAACTTGAGGCAGTGAGGGAAAAATCCAAGGAAACAAAATAAGCGGTTATTCCATGGAAAACGAAATTGAAACAAAAATAGCAGAATTTGCGGCCGCAAAAAACCTTCTTGTTGAGCCAAACGCAGTTAGGCTTTTATCAAAAAAGCAAAACTTTGAAGAAATCCTCAAAGAGCTCTTAATCCAAAACGTTTTTTTAATAACAGAACAAAAGGTAAACGATTTTTTGATAAAAAAAGAAACAAAGCTTGGCGAAGTCACCCAAGTGCTCGTGAAACCAAGGTCTTTTGTGCCCCTTGCATCAGAAATTGACCCAAAGTATAGGGTTATGGAAGAATACGATGTCACAAACAAAAATGCTTCAGGAGGAACAGTGAAAAACTTTCTTGAATATTTTCGGGGCAAGTTTAATTTTTTGAGTTCTACAATCAAAAAAAGAACTGGTTTTGAAGCAAAACCGATTTCAATGCTTAAGCAAACCTCTCCAAACAACGAAATTGCTCTGATTGGAATGATTTCAAAAAAATGGATTAGCAAAAACGGGCACCTCGTTTTTGAGCTGGAGGATTTGGAAGCAACTTGTGTGGTTGTTTTCCCTAAAACGGATACACATTTGACTGAAAGCGCGCAAAAAGCAGTTCTAGACAACGTTGTCGGAGTGAAAGGGAAAAAGGCCAGCGATGAAATGATTATTGCAAACGAAATAGTGTTCCCCGAACTTCCAAACAGGGCGGTGAAAGCGCCAGCAAGAGATGTGAGCGTCGCTTCAATTTCTGACATTCATGTCGGAAGCAAGCTTTTTTTGGAAAAAGAATTCAACCAGTTTCTGGAATGGCTGAACGGAAATGTTTCAACACAAAAAGAAAATGAAAGAATTGGAAAAATAAAGTATCTGATAATAACAGGGGACAATGTTGACGGCATCGGCGTGTACCCTGACCAGTTTGACGAGCTTGCTATAAAAGACATTTTTATCCAGTACGAGGCATTTGCAGAACTAATCAAAAAAGTCCCAGAGTACATTGAAATATTCATAATTCCAGGCCAGCATGACGCAGTAAGAAGAGCTGACCCGCAGCCAGCAATTGGAAAAGAATACACAAAAAGCCTTGCAGGCTACAAAAACGTTCATTTTATTGGGAGCCCAAGCTGGGTTGAAATAGAAGGGCTGAAATTCCTACTCTATCATGGCGCTTCAATACATGACCTCACTTCAAGCGTCAGCTTTTTGCGACCAGACAAGCCAGAAGAAGGCATGGTCGAACTGCTAAAAAGAAGGGATTTGATGGCCTCTTACGGTTCAAAGCAACCTTATGTGCCGGAAAAAAATGATTACCTGCTTGTAAGAGAAGAACCGGATTTTTATTTTGGAGGAGACATGCACCATAACGGCTACACACAGTACAGAGGATGCACTGTAATAAATTCCGGAACATGGCAGGCAAGAACCGCCTTTCAAATACAACTCGGGCACGTTCCAACTCCGGGAATTGCAGTTGAAACAGACCTCAAAACAAGAAAAATAACTGAAAACCATTTTTACACCCAAGGTGGAAAAAAATGGAGCTAAAACAAAAAATTGTCGCAAAAGAGCCAGTGAAAAAATATTACGA
>JACPKT010000075.1 GCA_016186855.1 Candidatus Iainarchaeum sp.
AAGGCACTCTGATCCTGCCACATGAAATGTCCCACTACAGTTTTTTTCAAGCAAAGACTTCAATGCAAAAGCAAAATCATCAGTTAGAGTAGGATTGCATGACTGGTCGGTAAAGCATGTCACTTCTTTTTTCTGCTTGAGTTTTCCAATAATGAATGCCGGAAAAGTAAGCTTGTCTTTTTTTCCGTTAAAACCATAGATTGCGGAGGTGCGCAAAATTAAGTTGGCCGGATTTTCTTTTGAAACAATTTTTTCGCCTTCAAGCTTTGATTTTGCATAAACGCTTAACGGGTTTGTGGCATCAACTTCACTGTATTTTGATTTTTTTTTTCCGTCAAACACATAATCTGTTGAAATGAACACCATTTTTGAATCAAATTGGCTACATGTGGTTGAAACATTTTTTGTGCCTTCCACATTCACTTCAAAAGTTTCCTCCATATTTTCCTCGCACCAGTCAACATCGGTCACTGCAGCGCAATGAATTACAGCATGTGGCTTGTATTTTTTTATAGCATCCATTACAGAATTTTTTTTTGTGACATCAAGCTTGATTTGCCTTTTGTCTGCAAACAAATCTGTCTCAATTGTTTCAAACCCATTTTGAGACACGATTTTGCAGATTTTTTTGCCCAAAAAACCGTTTGCCCCAATAATCAAAAGTCTGTTCATAGCAAAAACAACTTAAAAAGGAAAGCACTTAAATACTAGTCAATGAATCCAGTGTAAATGCAGTTTTGACAGACAAGCTTGTTGTCAACAGCCCTTCTTGCAACAATGTCGCGGGACTTTTGGTATTTTTCATTGTTCCAGATTTTTTTAATGCCACCTTCCTTGAATGCATTGCCGACATCTGCCTGCTCTGGGTAAATTCCGCAACAAGGCGAAACTGAACCAGAAGCATTTATTACTGAGACAGTCCACAAAAAATGGCAGTATTTTTTCCTGAGTTTTCTTTTTTTCTCCTCATACTGGTATCTGGAAAGTTTTTCATCAGTCGGAAGGTAGTCTTTTAGAGAATCGACTTTTTGCTCATCTGTCAAAAAAATCTCCTTGCCAAGGTCTGCTCTGACTGGCGCAATAATAAGGTTGTCTGCGCCGATTTCTTCCTTGAACTTTGAAAGCTCAGGAAGTTCATGCTCGTTGTGCTTGAACACAAGGAATTGCCAGTCAACGCGCGGGTTTTTGGCACCCATTTCTTTTTTTATTTTTTTCAGTAGTTTTAAATTGGTTACAACCGTTTCAAGTTTTCCAGCAGCCCTGTATTTTTCATAGGTTTCCTGTCTTATGCCATCAACGGATGCGCGCAGAATGTCCAAGCCATTTGAAATAAGAAGCCTTACCTGTTCTTTCGTCCACGGAACATTTAGGTTTGAGTTCACGCTTGTTCTGATGTTTTTTTCATGCGCGTATTTTATCATGTCATAAATGTATTTGTTTGAAAACGGCTCGCCCCAGTTGTTTAGGTCAATTTCGTAAAGGTATGGAGCCATTTCGTCAACTGTGTGCTTGAAATGTTCAAGCGGCATTATCGCACCAGGTCTTGATGGATCGCGCCTGCCGGTTGGACACAATGGGCAGCGAAGCATGCAGAGATTAGTCGGGTCCATGGATAATTTCAGCGGATAGCCTTTGACTTTTTTGTTTTTGAAAAAAAGAAACTGGCCAAAAAGCAGGCATGCGTTCAGGAATTTCTTTGGCGTAAAATATGGAGTTAGAATAAAGCGGCCAATTGAACGCTTGAACTGATACCAGTAATAACTCCAATACACAAAACCAACTCAAATAACAAATTTTTTTAGAATTGTTATTATATACTTTTTGCAGATTTTATAAGGCTTTATTGGTACAAAGCTAAAATGCCTTGTTTTTTGCAAAAAAAACCATTATTTTAAAGCTTGTGCAAAAAAATATGTTTGGTCAAATGCAAAAAATCCTTGTAACGGGTGGAGCAGGCTTCATTGGAAGCAATTTTATCAGACACCTGCTTTCATTACAAAAAGAAATCGAAATAGTCAACTTTGACAAGCTGACTTATGCAGGAAACCTTGAAAACCTCCGTGATGTCGAACAAAACCCAAATTACTCTTTTTTAAAAGGCGACATTTGCGATGAAAAAACTGTGAAAAATGCAATGCAAGAAATTGAGGTGGTTATTAATTTTGCTGCAGAAAGTCATGTTGACCGGAGCATTTATGATCCAGAATCTTTTATCCGTACAGACATGATTGGCGCACACGTTTTGCTTGAAGAGGCAAGAAGACAAGATGTCGAAAAATTTATTCAAATCAGTACCGATGAAGTTTACGGAAGCATTGAGAAACGAAAATTTTCTGAACGCAGCCCACTTAACCCAAGCAACCCTTATTCTGCATCAAAGGCTGGTGCTGACAGACTTGCTTACAGTTACTTCAAAACATATGGCTTGCCGATCATAATTACCCGAAGTTCAAATAATTTTGGGCCATACCAGTTTCCGGAAAAAATTATTCCACTTTTTATTACAAATTTACTTTTGAAAAAAAAAGTTCCTTTATATGGTGACGGAAAAAATGTAAGAGACTGGCTGTTTGTTGAAGACAACTGCAGGGCAATTAGCTTGTGCATGCAAAAAGGAAAAAACGGGGAAACATACAATATTGGCGGAGGCAACGAAAAAACAAACATTGAACTGACAAAAATTATCCTAAAAGAGCTTGGATTGGATGAAAGCAGGGTTGAGTTTGTTGCCGATAGACTAGGGCATGACAGGCGTTATGCGCTTGACTTTTCAAAAGTGAAAAAACTTGGCTTTCGGCCCTCAAAAAATTTTGAGCAGCAACTCAAAGAAACAATTCACTGGTATAAGAACAACCAAAACTGGTGGAAGCCATTAATTGAAAAAGCACAAATAAAAAGAGGAAAATTTAAATGAATGAGAATCTTAAATTCCCACCGGAAATGCACTGTTCCGAAAGCTATAACATAACTAAAAATCATATTGTTGAAATGCCAGCTAAATATGAAATTGACAAATCGATAATTGAACAAGAATATTTTAAAAATAATAAATCGCAAGAAGAAATTGCAAATAAATTTGGAGTAAGTAAGACAAAACTTACAAAAAACACTGCTTTGAGTAATCATTATGCACTTAGATACAGAGGAAAAAATCAAGCAATGAAGATTTTTGATTGGTTATATTTAAACAAAAAACATTCGTTAAAAAGAAAATATAAAAAATATTTAGAAATTAAAAGGAGGCGATATCTATTCGCGGAGTAATACTTGCAGGCGGGACAGGCAGTCGATTAAGACCATTAAGTTTGGTTACAAACAAGCATTTGCTGCCGGTTTACAACAGACCCATGATTTATTATCCCATCAACACTCTGGTGCAGGCCGGAATAAAAGAAATCATGATTGTGACTGGCACCGACCATGCCGGTGATTTTTTGAAGCTTTTGGGAAGCGGCAGGGAATTTGGAGTGAAGTTCACTTTTGAACTGCAGGACGGAGCAAAAGGAATTGCGGACGCCCTGAGGCTTGCGGAAGACTTCATTGATGGCGACAAATTTGCAGCAATTCTTGGCGACAACATTTTTGAGGACAACATCAGGCCGCAATTTGAAAATTTTTTGACTGAAAAAAAAATGGCAAAGATTTTTCTTAAAAAAGTGCCCGACGCACAAAGGTTTGGCGTTGCGGAACTGAAAGGAAAAGAAGTCGTGTCAATTGAGGAAAAGCCAAAAAACCCGAAAACAGATTTTGCCGTAACCGGATTGTACATGTATTCTGGTGACGTTTTTGATAAAATCAGGAAGCTAAAGCCGTCAAAGCGCGAGGAGTATGAAATAACTGACGTGAACAACGCGTACATTAGTGAAGGGCAGCTTTCTGCAGAAGTGCTAAACGGCTTTTGGAGCGATGCAGGAACATTTGAATCGCTTTTTCACGCAGCACAGTTGACCAGGCAAAAAGAGGGCGGAAAATAAATTTCTGATTTTTATGTCAAACGCAAGCATTGTCGTGATGACCCACAACCGAAAGACGATCCTGGAAAAAACCCTGAAAGCCATGCTTGCACAGAAATTCAGCGGAAAATTCGAAATAATTGTCGTCAACGATGGTTCAAGCGATGGAACAAAGGAAATGCTTGAAAAAAAATTTGGAAAAGAAAAAAAAATTGCAATAATTAACCAGAAAAGAAGCTTGCCGTGCAAGGCAAGAAACAACGGGATAAAAATTGCAAAGCATGAATTTGTGGCTATAATGGATGACGATTGCATTCCAGAAAAAAACTGGTTGCAGCCCCTAATTGCTGGTTTTTCTTCAGAAAAAATCGGCGTCGTCAGTTCATATGATCTGTTTGGTGGAACTTCAACAGCTTACCGGAAAAAAATTCTTGACCAGGTCGGCGGATTTGACGAAGAATATGGATATTACAGGGAGGACACTGATTTGGTTTTGCGCGTAAAGGAAAAAGGCTTTGAATCAAGGCTTGTGAAAGCAGATTTTTTGCACGAGCACAAAATTGAGTCGCCAAAAGGAGTATTTGGAGTGGCAAAATATGCTTTGGAGCGCGCAAAATACCACCAAAACGATGTTTTGCTTTACAAAAAGCACCCAAAAACTTCAATTGATTTTCTCAAGATAAAGTTTGGCTTTTTAGTTGATCCACAAAAAGATTTTGCAGCAGCAACAAACACTTGGTGGAAAGGAGGAAAACTTGAATTGAGTTCTCCAAGGGGCATTGTTTTCATAAAAAATACCGGCATTTTTTCCATGCCATTAATTATAATTTGTGGAATAGCTTGGGTTTTTTTGGTGAAATTTTTCAGGCTACGTGCAAGCCTGAAATTCGGAAAATTCCTTGTCTGAAAATTGCTGGTGAAAAATTATTAAAGAGTTGGAAAAATCCATTAATTGAAGTGATTTGGATGAAAACAGTAATTTTGTGCGGAGGAAAAGGAACAAGAATGAGCGCTCTGACTGAAAAAATACCAAAACCGCTTGTGGCTATCGGTGAAAAGCCTGTTTTGTGGCACATAATGAAGATTTATGCCTCACAAGGATTTGATAGTTTCGTTTTGTGCCTTGGGTATAAGGGTTCTGAAATAAAAAAGTATTTTGAAAAAAACAATTCAGAGAAATGGAAAATCGAGTTTGCAGACACAGGTGAAAACAGCACAAAAAGCCAAAGACTTGAAAAAGTCAAGAAATTGATTTCAGACGAAAATTTTTTTTTAGCTTACGGGGACGACCTGTCAAATGTTGACCTGAAAAAATTGAAAAAATTTCACGAAAAAAACAAAAAAATAGTAACCGTAACTGCTGTAAAAATGGAATCACCGTTTGGCATTTTAGAAACGAATGCAAAAAACGAAATCATAAAATTTTATGAAAAACCCATTTTAGATTATTGGTTGAACGGTGGATACATGGTTTTGAACAAGAAAATTTTTAACTACTTAAAGTTTGGGGAACTTGAAAAAGAAGTGTTTGAAAAACTTGTGCGAGAAAAAGAAATACAGGCATTCAAGCACTCTGGGGAATGGAAAACAATGAACACTTTAAAAGACAACCAAGAGCTAAATGAATTGTGGGAAAATGGAAAAGCGTTCTGGAAAATATGGTGACTAAATGAAAAATTTTTGGGAAGAAAAAAAGGTTTTTATAACAGGTGCAGACGGTTTTATTGGCAGTTGGGTTGCAAAAGAACTCGTTGAGAAAAAAGCAAAAGTAGTCGCATTGGTAAGAGATTTAAAACCAGGCCTTGGATTTGACCTGCATGGCCTGCGTGATAGAATAACAATTGTGAACGGAGATTTGGCAGACTTAAAGGTACTGCAACGAGCACTAAACGAATACGAGATTGACTCCGTTTTTCACATTGCAGCACAGGCAATCGTTGGAATTGCAAACAAAAGCCCTCTTTCAACTTTTGAATCAAACATCAAAGGCACATGGAACATTCTTGAAGCTTGCAGGTTAAACGATTCAATTCAAAGAATTGTCGTTGCAAGCTCTGACAAAGCTTATGGAGCGCAAAAACAATTGCCTTACACAGAAGAAAGTCCATTGTTAGGAATTTACCCATATGATGCATCAAAGGCTTGTGCTGACATCTTGGCGCGCTCATATTTTGCCACATACGGACTTCCGGTTGCAGTTACAAGGAATGCGAACACTTTTGGCGGGGGGGACATGAATTTTTCAAGGATAATTCCTGATGCTATCAAATGCCTGATTGATGGAAAAAAATTTGCCATCAGAAGCGACGGAACGCCTGAACGCGATTATATGTATGTGAAAGATGCTTCGAATGCCTATCTTGCTTTGGGAAAAGCGCTTGACAGAAAAGAATTGCACGGAGAAGCATTCAATTTCGGCACAGAAAGGCCCGTTAGTGTTGTTGAATTATTCAAAAAAATTTCTTCGCTAATGGGAAAACCAAATGAACAGCCAGAAATTTTAGGACAGGCAAGGAACGAAATCGACACACAATACTTGTCAATCTCCAAAGCAAAAAAACTGCTTGGCTGGCAGCCAAAATATTCACTGGAAAAAGGATTAATGGAAACAATAGAATGGTACAGAAAGTTCTTCAAAAGCAAATAGTTTCTACATTTGAACCAAAAAATAACATAAAAGAGCTTACAATTAGTTTTTGAACTATTTATTTAAATAGGTTTTAATACAATTTAAGTGGATTTAAATGAAAATTTTGATGCTTAACCCGCCTTTTTTAAACAAGTTTTCAAGGACAAGCAGATCTCCTGCAATTTCAAAAGGAGGATGCGTTTATTACCCTATTTGGATGGGTTATGCAACCGGGATTTTGGAGCAGGAGGGCCATGATGTAAAGCTAGTTGATGCAACCGCTGCTTCACTGACACACGAGCAGGCATACAAAATTGCCGAGGACTTTTCCCCAGAACTGATGGTTATTGATTCAGTAACTGCATCTTTTCACAACGATGTTTTTGTTGCAGGAAAACTAAAAGACATGTTTCCTGAATCGTTTGTAATGATGGTCGGGGACATGGTTACCGCAATCCCAAACGAGGCAATGCAGGCAAGTGAAAAAATTGACGCGCTTGCACGCGGTGAATACGATTTTACTGTCAGGGATGTTGCAATGGAATTAAAGCAAAAAAAAGACATGTCAAAAGTGCTTGGCCTGACTTTTCGCGACAAAAACAATGGCGGAAAAATTGTTTCAAACCCTGACAGAGAACCGATAAGTGGAGAAGAACTAGACAAGTTTCCTTTTGTCAGCGAGGTATACTCGAGACACTTGAATATTGAAGATTATTTTTACCCAAGTGTTTTGTATCCTGAAGTGACAATAATTACAGGAAGAGGGTGCTATTACAGATGTACTTTTTGCAAGTGGCCTCAGCTGCTTACCTACCACTCGTACCGTGCAAGAAGCGTGAAAAACCTTGTTGACGAATTTGAATGGATTCGCGACAACCTGCCCCAGGTAAAAGACATCATGATTGAGGACGACACGCTTACTCAAGACGGAAAAAGAACAATGGAGCTATGCCAAGAAATCAAAAACAGGGGCCTAAAAACAACGTGGACCTGCAATGCAAGAGCGGATTTAGACTATGAACTGATGAGAAATATGAAAGAGGCAGGTTGCAGGCTAATGTGCGTTGGCTTTGAATCAGCAGACCAGCAAATTTTAAACAACATCCGCAAAGGTACAAACATCGAAAAAATAAAGCAGTTCATGAATGATTCAAAACGTGCAAGAATTTTAGTGCACGGGTGCTTTATGATGGGAAACAACGGTGAAACAAAAGAAACTGTCAGAAAAACAACCGAGTTTGCAAAAGAGCTTGACCCTGACACTGCACAGTTTTTTCCGGTAATGGTTTATCCCGGAACAGAAGCCTATAGGTGGGCGGAAGAGAACGGTTTCCTTACAACAAAGAACTGGAATGAATGGCTCAAGCCGGACGGCACGCACAACACGATTGTTTCGACAGACAAGATGACAGCACAGGAACTTGTTGATGCATGTGACAGGGCAAGGATTGAGTTCTACCTGCGCCCAAAATTCATGGCAAGGAAATTAAAGCAGATAATTGTCAACCCAAAAGACATTCCACGCACAGCTATTTCAACTATGGTGTTTGCAAAATATTTAAAGCAGCACATCCAGAAATCTTATTTTGGAAGCACTTCCAAGACCCTAAAAAGCCTCAATTCTTCCTGAGGAAAAAAATGTTTTTGTTGTAGGCGTCAAGCAGCAACAGCTTGTTGAACAAAATTTTTAAGGGGTTTTTGAAAAAATGAAATGGGACAACTTCCATTTCAAACCCATAATTGTCCGCATACCACTTCAGTGTCATCACAGTGTATGGGCGAATGTGGGTTGGCTCGTCCCAGAACAAAGAAACCTGATATAAGTTATTAATGTTTGGAGTAGAAATCACAAAGTAGCCCCCTACTTTGAGGTTTTTTGACACATAAGAAAAATATTTTTCAACAAGTGGCACAGTTAAATGCTCTATAACATCACACATAAAGACATAATCAAATTTTTTGTTGGGCCACGCATCTC
Organism: Candidatus Iainarchaeum sp.; assembly: GCA_016186855.1. GTDB lineage: Archaea > Iainarchaeota > Iainarchaeia > Iainarchaeales > GW2011-AR10 > JACPKT01. The sequence goes on from JACPKT010000075.1 coordinate 8,561, forward strand.
CTTTTTCTATTCCAAAACAACTGATAGTTTGGTTTTTTTCTTTTATTTTTCTTAAAAGATACTCTTCGCCATATCCTATATCAAGGACATTTGTTGCAGAAGAGAAATCCAATTTTTTAATCAAAAAATCGTGTAAATCACGATTATAGCTGTTCATCTATGAAAACCCCTTATTAATGTAATGTTTTTTTTCAATCATTTATTTTTTCTCCTTGCTCGTTTAACGACAGTCATCTATTCGTGCGTTTTCCGTTACTGAAGGGATAGAGGCACATTGTGTTTGGT
>JACPKT010000064.1 GCA_016186855.1 Candidatus Iainarchaeum sp.
AAAGCCTCGCCAATACGCATGCCAGTATCGTTGAGCAAGGAAAGGATTGCCTTGTCGCGAATCGAAAACTTCCGTCCAAACTGTTCAACATTGTCAAGCAATTTTTTGACATCAATTTGAGAAGGCAAAGGGTCTTCGAGCTTTCGCTTTGGTTTTTTTGGCAACTCAAGCCATACAAGCCGCTCAGGAACTTTCTTTAACGGCAAGCCTTCAAGAAACTGAAAAAAATTTATCACACAAAAACTGTATTTGCGCAAAGTCTCCCAAGAAAGGTCGTTGTTGCGATAACGCTCCTTTTGCGATTCCCACCAAAGCATCAAATCAGGTTGTGTGAGCTCATGCACGTCTTTGTCGCCAAGCGTTAAACACAAGCCCCATGCTTCAGAAAGGTATTTTTCCATGGCAGAAAAGCTGATTTCCTTGTCACGAATACGTCCAACTAAATGCGCGGCATATTCAAGCAGTGCCTGCTGGTTTGCATAGCACAAAACCTGTGTTTTTTGCGGTTTTTTGTGAAAACGCGTAATCAGGCGCAAAGAATCGGCTTCATTTTTGAGAATCAGCTTGATTAACCGCTGGCACTGGTAGGCCCGGCGGTGCGGATCAAAAGAAATGTCAAAAACAGAAAAATCAATCGGAATTGCCTGTTCTTGCTGTAAAATTTGCGTGTTCAAATACCGTCACCTTCTGCATGTGTTCGGTTACGTGCAGCAATTTAAGGTTTTTGGTATTTGAACGGCCTGTATTAACGCCCGAGGGAAACGGGCAAGCTTCCAATGCTACTATACAGACTATTTACCCAAACAATACTGAAACCTGAAAATAGAGTGCTGGAAAATATTTATTAACTCTGTCATCGAGTAAATTTATTGAAATGACTAAAAAATATTTGAAAAAAGCAAATCGCCAAGCAACAAAAAGGCGACCTCAAAAAGTTAAGGCAAAAACTGGTTTTGATGGACTATGGCATATTTACGAAATGGAAATGTGGGGTAAAGATTATTTCAACATGGAAGTACAGGCTTACATAGAAATAAACAAGAACAAGATGGGAGAATTTCAGTTTGGCTTGGTTTCAGGTGATATTCATGGTAGGATTTCCAAGCGAGGAAACGAGAAATTTTTTGAATTCACTTGGGAAGGAACTGAAGAATTAGACGAGACTTCTGGCTGTGGCTGGCTTAAAAAAATAGAAGATGATAAAATTGAAGGCGAGTTTAGGTTTCATGGTAGTGATGATTCAAAATTTTTTGCAAAAAGAGCAATAAAATAAATCTCGGAGAAGGGTAAATGAAGCTATCAAAACAAGAGACTGATTTTTTTTATAAATTGTGTTGGGGGCTATTTTTTTATGTCAATCAAAAGCACCAATTCATTTCAAATCTGACTAACCCAGATTTTAAGGATAGGCCTTTAGAAATGGTTAGCAAAATTCATGACAAAGCTTTTGGAAAAAATGAATTAATCGACCAATTTGTTTCAGAGAACCCCCTCAACTTTACCCGGGAAGAATTAGAAATAGTAAAAAGTTGGAAAAATTTTATAAAAGACAAATTTTTTATCGTTGCGCATTTAAAAGAGGGCACAATTTTTTTAAAAGGAGAAAAACAACCAAAAGCATTTGCTGTATGTGGATTATTTGACGACTTTAAAATAATGTTTCCTTACCTTCCAGTAATAACTGAAGCAGTTTTGCTGCCTTTCAATAAAAAAATTATTTATTCTGGAATAATGAGGCCTTATAACATGACTTTTGGAAGAAATTTTAGGGAAAACATTAAATTGGATTTTCAAAAGGCAAAAAGCAAATTTGGAATTATTACATCTCTTGAGGAACCAATTTCAGAAAGAGAAGAAAATAATGAAGAGTTATTAAAATTTTATGCAAGTACAGCTGATAATAGGGCTAATTTTGAAGAAGAAATCAACAAAATTTTAAAAAACAATCCAGAACTGCAAAACATTTACTGGCAAGAAGTTTCAAAATCCAATTCCAGAAAAATAAGAAAACAATTGAAAGAAATTGGAATAAAAGAAGGGACTTGGATTGGTGTTCTCAACGAAACAGCAATTGCTTCTGGTGCGAGTGCAGCTGAAGTGTCTCAAAAAATAAAAGAAATTTTGCCAGAAGAAAAAAAGAAACATGCTTACATATTCAGGTACAAATGAATTGGCGATAGACATTGAAACAGACATCTGCAGAGCAAGCAATAAACTGGTATATTGGCACTTATTTGCAAAATGAAAACAATGCGGTTCGTGAGGACAAAGACCTTTTTGAGCAAGCTTTTACAGAAATGGAAAGACTAAAACAAGAGCTTAAAGGCAAACTAATGAATTACAATGAATTCCTTGAATTGGTTAAACAGCGTGGAATTCATGAAAAATTTTACCAGCACCGTAAAAATGAAGCAGGACCGTACACTGAGTACAAGGCCAGAGTCAAAAGCATTTATTCAAATGGCAGAGTATTGGTAGCACGCAGCCATTCTGTCGGCGAACTTGAAAACACGCTTTCAGATCTTAAAATTGGCGACTTTGTAATTTGCAATGATTTACAAACACTGAGAAAATACAATTCGCAGGTTAGTAAATGGTGAAAGCATGAGCGAGGTTATTGAATGGCTTTTTGAATGCAGAAAGGTTTTTCCTAAACTTGACAAGTTTGCAATTGAAGGAACTTATGCTTCGCTTTCCTACAAATTGCTTGGCAGAATGAAAGGAACAGCAGTTTCTTTTACTGATATTGATGCTGCAAGGCTTTTGCTTGAAGGAATTGCAGACAAAAAGCGCTCCATAAAATCTGAAAACAAGTTCCAGATTGAAGTCAACCAAAACCTGCAAAAAATTGAGCCACCTGAATTGCGAAAGCAGGTTGTCCAGCACGTTTTACTGCATGAACTAATGCACATTGATTACCAAGACCACGTTGTTTCTGCCAAAAGCTATTCCAGACGAAAAAGGAAAAAATTCCACACAAAAGAATTTGAGGAAAAAATCCACGAAAAATACAACCAGATAAGAAAAACCCAAGGCCTGCCAGAAATACCAGACGCAGAAAACGTGCATTTGGCCGTCAACAAAATAGCGTCAAAATTTTTAAAGTGACCTATAATTTTTGCATAGCCTGCTTGTTTGCAGTTGCATACTCTATTTTGGTTAGGAGTACATCAAGTTCTATTGGCGTATAATTGACAAGCTCAGCACTCACGTTAACAGTTTTCCATTTTGGATTGATAAGCGGATAGCCCTTCAAGTCGTTATTGTGTTTGTGACCGTGAATTGTCCAGCCGCTCCAGTTTTTCGGCTTTAAGGCAGGATCGTGAATTAGCAAAAATTCTTGCCCTTTGTATTTGAGTATTAATCGTTCGTATGTAGAAACTTTGCCAGTTTCTTCATGATTTCCTTCAATGAAAACAGTTTTGCCTTTCAATTGAGTAAGCCAATAACTGGCTTTTCGGCTTCCTCTTCCAAATGCCATATCACCCAGAAAATAAACAGTGTCTTCAGCATTAACGATTTTGTTCCAGTTGTTGACTATTGTTTCATTCATTTCTTCGGTAGAAGTAAACGGACGATTGCAATACTTGATAATATTTGCATGGTCCAAATGCAAATCGCTAATCAAAAAAATTTTTTTACCACTGGTTTCACTGATTTCTGGAATGTTCCATTTTTTGTCACTTTGAAGTAGACTCTTGAGAATTGAAATAGTCTTTTTCCAGTTTTGCTTATTTTTGGCTTCAGCACGAGGCAATAGCTTTCTTTGCATTAAATCGTATTCATATAAAATTTTGCCGTTTTCCAAAATAGTAATTCGAAGCAAATGTTGTGAAATTCTTTTTTGTTTTGAATCCCGGAAATATTCCCAAATTTTATCAAACTGTCCATGAATATCCTTGAATGCGATAGTAGCATGAAAATCAAATTTGTCACCAAAATCATGCCCTTTTGTCTGAGTCAAATTGACAATAAATTTTGCAAGTTCTTTACGCAAGTCTTGGAGTTCATCAAACGGCTCAATGTCAACAAAAACCACCTTGTTTCCAAAATGCCCAAAACCAGTTAGTGTAAAAGGGACTAAATCATATCTTCTGCCAACCCGTTCTATTTTTCTGACAACTTCTTTAATGCTTTTGGTTTTAAACGGACCAAAAAGAGTTACATGTGGAACGACTCTTTTTTTGGTTACTCCTTTAACGCCAAATTTTTTTGACAAACCAAAAATCGTTTCTTTCAAATATTTTCTGGCAAAGCCATGAAACCGGAACTCAATCAAATAATTAGGGCCAGACAGTGGCGAAAATGTGCGTTTAAGCAAATTGATTATCCATTTCATTTAGCCATCACGTCAAATGCTTGTGGATTAACGAATGCATACAGGTAAACGAGCGATTTGGGTGACAGAATCTTTAACTCATGCAAATGCTCTGCATTTATTCCTTTTTGCCGCAATTGGTTTTCATATTCTGAAACAATGGCGCGATTTGCATATTCCTGATTGACTCTTTTTTCAATATTGGAAAACAAATTGAAAGCGGTTTTGGGATTGTGCTTGTAAGCATTCAAATATGCCATTAACCTGTAAGTCATTTGCCAATAGGCTGGCTTTGAAACGTTTCCAACCAGTAAATATTGGTTAAAGTTTTGCAGTGTTCCCTTAAGGGTTACAGACTGAATGGACTCGTTTAAAGTTTGCAGTGCGCTATCCAAAGATTCTTTGATGGAATGCTCGGTTTTTCTAATCCTGTTTTGGATTTTTACTATCTGTTCAAAATAAGCCCACGTTTTTTGCGTGGTTTTGATTTGTTCAAGCAAACAATGAGCGTCAAACATGTCTTTGAGCAAATTCATTTGAAAATCTGTTTTATCGATTTTCCGGCCAACGGTGCCCACTGCAAGCGAGGAAAACTTGGATGCAAGCAAATAGTCAAATGTGGCAATGTTTACAACAAACTTTTTGGATTGGAATTGAATGGTTTTTGTTTGGTAAGGCTTTCCTTTCTCAAGAAGAGAAAAACGGGCAATGTCAATTTTTGACAAAGTGTTGCCCTTGATTGCTTCAAAAAAATAAAACAAATCCTGATTTTTAACTGGCCTTTTTTCAACAACATAATCTGGCTTGAGAGCAGACAAAAGTGTTTCCGGCTCGCCATCGTAATACAGGTCCAAATCAATTGATAGCCGCTGAGGCCTTGGAATGCTTGACTGCACTGCGCTTCCGCCAATAAAAACCAGCAACTGTTTTTGCAAGTGGGCTTGTTTGACCAGTATTTCAAGGATATCAAGTACCTGTGCCTGTCGTTTTGCAAATTCTTGGTTCATTTTTTGTTCACCGCCTCAATTGCATGCAAGTACAGCTCACCTGTCCGCAAATATCTGGGGTCTAAACTTGTTTTATCCAACTCGCCTGATTTTTCAAGCTTGTAAAGCAATATTTCCAAAAACCACCCCAAATATTTTCGGGTCGCATACCTGTGCAACAATTCTAACCTGAAATGCTTTTTTTTAAAATGCCACTTAAAAGCAGCTATAGATTCTTCCAAAGGAACCGGAAGCCACCCTTTAAGCGAGTACGAAATCA
>JACPKT010000065.1 GCA_016186855.1 Candidatus Iainarchaeum sp.
GATTCTTTTGTTTCGTTTACTTTTGGTTCTTTTATTTCATTAATTTCAGTATTTATAGTGGCTGAATTGGTTTGAGTTGGCAGTGTTTGCGCTAAAACAGAGAAAGAATAGGCTGCCAAATTTAATAGAACCAACCCGACTATTATGAAAGAAAAGCCTTTTTCCAAAAGCATTTTTAAAAGCACTGCCCCTCATCCTCACACTAAAGCAAGCACCTTATTTTGCGCCCTAAAGGCGCTTGCGCCCATTGATTTTTAGATTAATTAGTATATGACATCCCCAAACTATATAAATTAATTCTTCTTATAATGTTTTTTCTACATTAATTGCTTTTGTTGTTTTTAATGGCAAAATTTGACATAATCTGCTTTGGGGCCTGCACTAAGGACATTTTTTACATAATCCCGCAAAAGGCTCTTGGGAAAAAAATCTGCTTTTTTCCGGGCGCAAAGCTGGAAATAAAAAAACTGCTCTATTTTAGCGGCGGAGGAGCCTCAAACACTTCTGTGGGGTTTGCAAGGCTCGGGCTGAAAACCGGCATTGCTTCAGCAATAGGCGATGATTTGGCAGGGAGGCAAATCATTGCAGAGCTGAAAAAAGAAAAAGTGAGCGCTCTTGGGATGGTAAAGGCCAGAAAAAGCGCTACACAGCTTTCAGTTGTTTTGACCGGTTTTGGGGCAGAGCGGGTTATTTTCACCCATGCAGAAAACCTTTCACTGCTTTCCGAAAAAAAAATCCCGTGGAAAAAACTCAGCTCAAAATGGTTTTACATTTCAAGCCTTCACTCGAATTTTCCTCTTTTAAAAAAAATAATCCAGTTCGCGCACAAAAGCAAAACCAAAATTGCGTTCAACCCGGGTTCTGCAGAGCTGGGGCTTGGTCTTCAAACCCTTTCAACAATTTTGAAAAAAACAGATGCGCTGGTTTTAAACGCAAAAGAGGCGGCACTGCTTACAAACAAGAAAGAAATCAAAAAAAACTTAAGAATTTTATGCAAATACTCCAAAATTGTTGCAATCACCAACGGTAAAAACGGGGCGTATGCTGCAGCTGAAGGAAAATTTTTTTTCCAAAAAGCGTTCAAAGCAAAAGTTGTTGACACAACCGGTGCAGGGGACGCGTTCTCAAGCGGATTTATTTATTCTTTAATTAAAGGAAAATCAGTTGGGTTTGCACTCTATGCAGGAAGCGCGAACGCTGCGTCAGTTGTGCAGTTTTTTGGCGCAAAAAACAAACTGCTGGACCAAAAAGAACTGGGGCGCGCAGTGGAGAATTTCAGGCAAAAAAACGCTTAAACAAACTGCTCGTACTTTTCAAAATTGAACTTGTACAAAAACCTCTTGATTTTTGCACCGCTAAAAGAGTATTTTGCAAGCACTTCGGTTTTTGCGCCGCTGAACTCTTCAAAGGGCTTTTTCTGGGCTGCATCCAAAATAAAAAATTTGCTGCGCATCTCTGTCACCACAAATGCGCGCGTGGTGAGGTTTTCCAGTTCCGCAATTACAACCTCTGCTTTTTTGTCTCCGAGTGCGCTTAAGACAGAGCATAAAAAAACCGCCAAGTCCTCGTCGTCCCCGACTTTTTTGTTCATTATTTCTTTTGGCGAAAGCCAGAAATTCACGTCGAGGTCGGCTTTCACGAAGGTTATTTCGTTTGAAATGAATTCAAATGCTTTTTTTGCGGATTCAAAATAATCTTTTTCAAAAACGTAATTTTCTTTCCGAAAATCCTGCACTATGCTTTGGACAGTCAAATCATCTGCATTTACCATTGCCTTTATTTCTCCGACTGTTTTTTTCTCAAACTCGTTTATTATGTCAGCATACTTGTAAAGCAGCAGTTCGTAGAGCCTGAATTTAGCGCTGCTTTCCCCGATTTCTTCTTCAAGCCGCTCAATTTGCTTTTCTTTTTGGAATTCTTTTTGCTCGCCCAAAAGAAACGAATAGTTTGCACCTGCAAGGGCAATGCTTGCCTTTAAATCGTTAATCTGGTCTGTTATTTCTTCCATTCTTTTTGGGTCTTTTTCGGTTTCAAGCTCGAGTTCAAGTGCCTGAATGTTTCGAAGCACTGCCTGTTCGACAGAGGTTTGGGTTAGTTTTTTTGCACCAATTCCAATTGAGCTGCTGATGCCCACAATAAAACATTTAAAGCAAAAAGCCCTAAAATGTTTCCAAAAACCCAAAATGCGTGTTTTTTGCTATCTTTTCTGGAAAAACCGCTGTTTTTTCAGTTTTTTTGCCAAAAGCCTTTGCACTGGCATTGGCACAAAGTCGCGTACATTTCCGCCGAGTGCAGCGATTTCTTTCACAACGCTTGAGCTTATGTAAAAAAAGGAAGGGTTGGTCATTACAAAAACCGTTTCAATTTCTTTCGCAAGCTTTCTGTTGGTTATCGCGTTTGAAAACTCTGCTGAAAAATCACTTGCCTCGCGTAGCCCGCGCAAAATAACTTTTGCATGCTCTTGTCTTGCAAAGTCCACTAAAAGTGAATCAAATTTTTTCACTTCAATTCCTTTCAGCCCGCTTACGGACTGTTTCACCATTTTGTGCCGCTCTTCCAGCGAAAAAAACGGCTTTTTTGCAGGGTTTGTTGTCACCCCGACAACAAGGCTGTCAAACAATTTTTTGCCCCTTTTAATCACGTCCAAGTGGCCGAAAGTAATGGGGTCAAAAGTGCCCGGGTAAACTGCCTTTAATTTCATTCAAAGACCTTATTAGCTCAAAGATTTTTTTAACCTGCTTTTCTGTCCGCTTCAAACCATTCGAATTGTCCACTGCAAAGTCGGCTTTTTTCTTTTTCTCATTGCGAGGCAGCTGAAATTTTAGCCTTGCTTTAATATCTTTTTTTGAAAAACCCTTTATTTCAAGCCTGCCAAACTGTACTTTTTTTTTGCATGATACTACTACAAGAAAATCAAACGGAAACTTTTCCTTTGACTCAAGCAAAAGCGGCACTTCAAGCGCTGCAAATTGCCTTCCATCTAATTTAAACGCTTTTAATTTTCTTTTCACCTCATTTAATACAAGCGGGTGAATTAGGGCATTGATTTTTTTTTGCATTTTTTTGCCAGAAAAAACAATTCCTGCAAGCGCTTTCCTGTTCACTTTTCCGGCGGAAAAAATTTGGGCTCCAAAATTTTTTTCAAGAATTTTTTTCACAGATTTTTTCCCGTACAACCGTGCGACTATTTTGTCCGCGTCAATGGCCGGCGCGCCGAGTTTTTCAAACATTTTTGAAACAGTGGTTTTCCCGCTTCCAAAAGAGCCAGTTACTGCAATTACCTTCATGAAAAAAAAGTGCGCAAAAACAGTTAAAAACAAATCAAAAACCAGTTGAAGTATTGAAGTTTTTCAAAGAAAATGGTTTGGTTTCCTGCACAAAAAACTATAAATAACGGTTAGGACAA
>JACPKT010000073.1 GCA_016186855.1 Candidatus Iainarchaeum sp.
ATAGTGCATTGTTATTACCCCATCTGCTATGAATTCTGATACTTCATCTGCGGATAAATAATCTGTTTTTTCCCCAAGTTCACTCGTCAGCATCATTGTCGCGTCAAATAGCCTGAGTTTTTTGAATAAGTGGTAGAGTAGTGTTTTTACAACGACTTTTTCTGTTCGTGGCACGGGGGAAACGCTTTCAGCGACTTGTACGAGTGAGAACCCTGTTTCTTCTTTTACACCTGAAACAAGCAGGGAATCCGTGAAAGTTGTAAGGGAATCAAGCACTATTCGTTTTGGCTGAAAAGAAGTGTACAGGTCATAGATTTTTTGCAAAAAATTGTCTGTTTCAACAACGTCAAAAAAAACGATTTTAAAGAGGTTTCTTTTTTCAAGGTCTGCCAAGTCCATTCCAAAGTTCTGGCCAGTCTTGAACAATTCGGCTTTTGTCTGTTCCGTTGAAATGTAAAGGCCTTTTTCGCCAAACAATTTGGCGCCATTGTACAAGTACTGCAGGCAAAGCGTGCTCTTACCAGTTCCAGCTCCGCCGGAAACTAACACAATGTTTTTGAACGGCAATCCGCCATTTAAGGCCTTGTCCAGCCCTTGAATGCCTGTTTTAACCCTTGAATCCAAAAAAAATCCACCAATAAGATAAAATGGCACCCTAATATAAAAAGCTTTCTTGGGCAAAAATTGCCAAAAAGACTCAACTATTTCTTTTTCCCAATAAGTGAATCCGATTTTTTAAATTGATAATCCAGCATAAAATACTGTTCTAACGAAATCCCTTGCTTTATGTTGTCCTTCAGCCATAAAGCTTTCTTTTGAACAAAATCTAAAATTTTTTTCCCATTTGCTTTTGATAAAATTAATTCATAAGTTTTATTTAATTTGTCAATTAAATCATTTTTGGCCATTGCAAATGGCCCCCCAAGCAATATTAAGTCACTGAGCCTCATTTGAAATAAATAAACAAACTTAATAGAAGAAGACCTATGTGCTTCCATTTTAACCCATAAAGAGTCTTCAGTATATTCCTGATCGCTATTAACAAAAACAGGAAAAAACCAGGATGTCCTTTTTTTAAGATTATTATTTATCCAGTCCTTGAAAATAATAACTTCTGGAAGGCTAAAATCAAATAGAGTTTTTTTCATCCATTGGGGATAAAAAATTGTTTTTACACCATTAATTTCTAATGAAAGAATGCCAAAAGGAAGTTGCTTAGCGTGATTTTTTTCAAATCGTTTAAACTTAAAATCAAAAAACTCTTCTTTTTTTTTAAACATATTTCAGCCCTTTATATCTGCCTTTTGAAATTTCCTTTAAAAAGTTTTGAACTTTTTTTGGAAAACAATTCCACATTTTTCCCATTTCAAGAACTGTATATACACCATATGCCCCCATTTCTTTAAAACCAGAAACACGACCAACATCTTTGTCAAAATATTTTTTCCCACTTTTGAAACTATCCCTACACAACTTGTCAAAATCACCTTCACTTGCACCATTTGGAAGTAAACCTACATTTATAAAGTCATCAACATGTTGATTGTATTTATTTTTTAATTTAGTTGAATCATACCACCTATCTTTGAAAGGCGTATAATTTATGTATTCAAAAATATAGTCAAATGCGTCGGTTGCATAAACAACTGTTGAAGCCACAACAAATGCAGCCCCGGCAACCGCATAAGTTGCCATGCTTCCGCAAACCGCAGTCGCAGGTGGCAGCGCACAGACTTGTGCCTGCATTTGCGGCCCAAGCTTGTTTTTTGAGGAATAACAAGCATTGTTTGATTTGTAACCGCACTGGAATTCGCCTTCTTGCGAGTTGCCACTAACGTAAACCACGCCAAAACTTGAAGGACTGCCGGAACCACTGCCACTATTAGTTCTAACACATGCATCCGCACCACTGCTTTGCTCACAATAGTAGTTGCTTGGACAGTCAGAGTCCTCGTCACAATCACAATTGTTTTCAAAAGAAGAACCGTCAGGGACAGAGCAATAGCTTGACGAACTATTTGAAGAACTTGGCTGATTTGAAGTGCTTGAAGAACCTGAATTTCCACTATTTGAAGAAGAACTGCAGTTCCCGCAGTCACTTGAACAACTTGAGCAAGATTCACCGGAATTGCAGATTCTGTCTCCACAATAATTTGAAGGCGGTGCGGAGTTTGAATTTGAGTTTTGGCAAGTTGTCCAGTCATTGTATGAAAAGCTCCCAATACTGTTACAGTAACATCCCCATTCAGGGTGCTTAGTCAAAAATACACAATCCTTATTGCTTTGTGAACAGTCATTTGATGAACTGCAATCACCCGAAATAACCACCGGAATTTGAATTGAGATTGCTAAAAAAAACATGCTCAGAATTAACAAAATTTTTATCATCTCTTCACCCTCAAAAAGAAGCTTACCGTCCAAGCTTAATATTCCTTTGGTTGAAAAAAAATCAACCAATTGGTTGAACGAAATTAAACCAAACCCATATTAATGCCGGCGCAAAAAAGTGTTAGAGCAGGGAACGCTTGCGTGAGGGCCTGCTTGCCTTCCTGTTGAATACAGGAAGGCTTCATTTTTAACTGGGGGTTGAAAAATGGACATAATACAGGCATCTTTGTTTAAGCTGGCAATTGAATGTAAAATCAGTGAAAAAGAACTCAAAGTGTTAAATTGTTTGAGGAAAAAAGAGCTTGATTTTCTGGAAATATCAAAAGAAACCGGCTTAGAACTGCCAGAATTGCGGGAAATACTATCCGTGTTTGAAAAAAAGAAGGTAATCAGCCAAAAAGGGGGAAAATATTTTTTCAGCGAACTTGAAGCATTAAACCAGTTGATTGCAGAAACGCAAACAATAAAAGAACTGGCTTAAATGGCTCGTCGCATAAAAATTCTTGAACAATCCTTTGAAATGAGCCTAAACCAAGAAAACAAAATATTTGTAAAGTTCGTATACTCTAAAGACTTTAAAAGTGTAGAAGAGTTTGTAGTGTCATTGATTTCAATAATCAATGATCGGCCAGTGGAAGTAATAAGGTTTGACTGCACAAAAAAAGAATCGGTAAACGTTCACAAGTTTTACAACAATCCCCCAACAAAACATTACCTTGAGAAAGAAAAGTCATTTGACACAGTAAATGAATTTATTGAAAGCATAAAAGAAAACTGGGTGCAGTATAGACTGAAATACTCAGATAAATTATAACCTAACAAGTCATATAACATACAAAGTTATAATACTTTTGCAGCGGATTATTTTGTAGGTGGTGAAAATGAAAAAAATAATTATTAAAATTGGCGGAGACATGACGGAAGATTTACGAGAAATTTATAATGACCCTAAAAAAGCGCAATATGGAACCCACACAATTTATTTGAAGGACACAAACGGACTTTTAGAACTTCTTTCCCCTAAAAGGATTGAGTTGCTAAAATTTGTGCTGAAAAACCCGGATAGCCAGAGCATAACAGAAATTTCGCGAAAGCTAAAAAGAAAACAGGAAGCCATAAGCAGGGATGCTGCAATTCTGGAAAGCTATAACATGATAAAAAAAGTTAAAGAAAAGCAAAAAACCAGCCTTAGGCCGGTTTTGGATTCAATCCAGATAAAGCTTTCAAATTGATTGTTCACTTGTCCAAATCCAGTTGCGAGCGCGCCGGTTCTTTTGAAAAGTCAAACTCTTCTTTTCTTTTCACAATGAATTCGCAGCTTGGCTGGTTTTGCGCGCTGCACTGGCTTTCAACGCACTCAACATCTTCATTAAAATAACTGCAAAACGTGCCCGCAATTATTCCGCGCAAAAAACTGTCAACAGGCTGCCTTGCTTTGCCTGCAAGCGCGCCGGCAATGGGAGAATTGTTCACGACAACTATTGCGCGCTTTTTTTGCGCATCAGCGTCAACCTGTTTTAGCGCTCCCCAGCCAAAAGCAGTGAAAAGGTCAACAACAAGCAATAGTCCTTTCTGGCCCTCAAGGTCAAAATTTATCCCAAACTGGCTTTTAATGTTTTCCTTCATTGCGCCCTTAAAGGAATAATAAATTTCTTTATCCAAATTTTTGTCTTCTTTTTGCGCAAGAGAAACAAAAAGCGCGGCAGGAGAAATTATAAAAGGAATTCCAACCAGAAAAAAATTGTTGTGCACATACTTTAGCCCTCCGGTAAAAATGTATTTGTCCAAAAAGCTGTTAATCATCAGGCCTCACCCAAAATCTTGTGAATAGTGCGGTACTTTTCAACCACAAGGGGCCAGACCACCAAAGCGTTGCCAACACGCTTGCCCAAAACCAGTTTTTTTTCAAGCAACTTTTTCAGGTAATAAGAGTACTTTGTGGAGGCCTTTTTCTTTTCCTCACGCGAAGACACGCTCTCCAGACAATGGTGCGCGACATCAAGCGCGCTCACGGGCCAATACTCTAAAACAATCCCAAAAACCCTCTTTTCTGTCTCGCTGAGCAAAACAGAAGAATCATTTTCTGGCAATCCAGTTTTTCCATTCATTTAACATAAATTAATGCATTCAAATATAAAAATTTTCCCAAAAAAATCTGGCAAGCCAGAAAAAATGGTTTTTAATTTGCCTAAACAAATTAATAAAGAATTTAGGTAATGTATACATATGGAAAAAATTTTTTCACTTGACCTGCACACGCATTTGCATGAAAAAGGCGTTAAGCCCAAAGATTACTGGAAACGGGTGAAAGAAATGGGGCTTGATGCGGTTGCAATCACAGAGCACCCGCAATTTGAGCCACGGGACGCTTTTGAAAAACTGCTGGAGTTAAAACCAAAAGACGTGCTTTTGATTCCTGGTTCGGAATTGAACAGCGAGTTTGGGCACCTGTTATGCTATGGGAAAAAAAAGGATTTTTATGACCAATCAGAGCTTTTCAAAAAAGGGGTTGCAGTTGAAACTGTTTTGGACATTGCGAAAAGAAAGGGCTA
>JACPKT010000011.1:0-1812 GCA_016186855.1 Candidatus Iainarchaeum sp.
TGATTGAAACTTTTGGAAAAAGCAAGGGACTTTTACTGCACAATAGCTCGCTTGGAATTGGCGAAAGCCAATTGGAAGAAACCCGTGAACGCCTGCAAATCTCTCGCATTTCCACGCTCAAAAAAGACTCACGCGACTTTGAAGAAATTTTTCCCACGGTTTTGGAACAGTGCAGCAAAGTCTTTGAAAAAGTGTGCGAAGAAAAAAAATTCTTTAAAACAGTCGGCCTCAACCTTATCACAGCAGACCTGAAAACGCTCACAAAAAGCCGCACGCTTGAAAATTTCACGGACAACGTGGCTGAATTAAAAAACACTGCAAAGCACCTGCTGGAATCTTTTCTTGCGCAAAACCCGCAGGCAATGCTTCGAAGAATCGGCGTTCGCGCAACAAATTTTTCAAAAAAGGCAACGGAAAAAAAATTGCAGAAAACACTGGCAGAATTCTGAACACCAAAAATTTTCACTTCGCCAAAAGTTCTGGAAGCCTTTTGCCAAAATCAGACCTTGCAAGCACCAAATCACAGCCATTTACTATTGCCTGCTTTTTCAAGCCAATTTGAACGTGTGAAAGAAAACCAACAATTTTCACAGCAGGATTTTTTTCCCTTATTTCCAAAACTATTTTTGCGCCAAATTGCTCCAAATCAACCAAAACCAGTTGCGCGCCAAAAAATTCTTCTACAAAATCTGCAAATCCAGTTTCAGCTCCAACCAGTTTTGCAGTCTCTGCAATTTTTACCCTAAAAAACAAGTCTTTTACCAGCGCGATTGCCTTCATTTTGACCCAGAGGTTGTCGCTTAATTCGTTTTTTTTAAAGCTTTTTTAACTTGGAACTCGTTCTTTTTTCATGTTTTTGAAGGTTAGTGGGGGAACCTTCAGGAGGTTCACCTACCATGTTACTAAAGAGATGTTCTTGGCCGAAAACCAAAAACAGAACCTTGGGAACTTGCAGCCATGCATGCTTTTCGTCGTCATAAAGGCTGGGCGTACAGGGACACAGAAAGCGCATCACAAATATTGCTTGGTTTTTTCATTGACCATTCTTGGGTTGGCAGAACACTGAAACGCATTCCACCAATATATTTCATCAAAGCAGTACAAATGATTGCTGGCAGAATAAAAGCACTTCTCGTAAAATACGCTAAAACAGCGCATATTGTGGACTCTACAGGCATTACGACTGGCAGAAAAACAATTTCCAAAAAAGGAAATGAGTACATGTACTTCATGAAACTGCACATCATCATAAAGTATTGGTTGCGTTTAGGCATACTGGTCATCGTTACCTGTCTTGCAACAGGCAACAACGTGCAAGACGGAACCGGTATGCGCCGCATGCTACCTGACGTTGAAGGTGACGGCAACTTTTTTGGCGACAAAGGATACAGCGGAAAACGCAACCGAAAAAAAATCCGACAACGCGGCTTCACGCCCCAAATCAAACCAAAAGGAGAACTCTCAAAAAAAGAAGCAGAAAAAAACCCATTCAACAATGATGCCTACAAACAAATCCGTGGCCGCATTGAATGCGTGTTCGGCGGCACAACCACAAGACACGACAACAAAACCAAGTGCCGCCTTGAGGCAACCCGCCAAAACGACTGCAACCTCTACGCCTTCAGCCACAACCTACAAGCACTCAAACAAGCCCTAATAATCAAAATTACCCTAATTTGGCGACAACCTCTTTTGACCCATAACCTTTAAATATAATTTTAGACGTTAAATAATAGTATCTGGTGAATTTAATTTCATATATTGGAGGTATTTTTTAGTGGACCAAAAAACTAAAACAAGCACCCGCGAAAT
>JACPKT010000011.1:1853-2701 GCA_016186855.1 Candidatus Iainarchaeum sp.
TTAAGAGTGACATGCTGATTGGAGAAGTCGTGGAAAAGTATCCCCAAACAGCATATGTGATGACTTCGTTTGGACTACACTGTGTGGGCTGTCACGTGAACCCATATGAAACTCTTGAACAGGGTGCACTGGGGCACGGAATGCCAAAAGAAATGTTTGAAGAAATGATTAAAGAAGTGAACAAAATAGCAGAAAATGGTTTAACTGCAGAAGAAAAAGTGCACGAACCAAAAGAAGAAAAGGTTTACATCACAGGTTTTGCAGCCCAAAAAGTGGCTGAATTTATGAAAAAAGACAGAAAAGAAGGCGCCGGCCTAAGGCTTTCAGCATCCCCTGGTGGATGTGCAGGCTACCAGTACGCGCTTGAATTCGACAAACCCACAGAGCAAGACATTGTTTTCGAAGAACACGGAGTACAGTTGATTGTGGCAAAAAAACAGTTGGAAATGCTTGCCGGCATAAAAATTGACTTTGTTGACGGGCTATCTGGCACTGGCTTTAAAATAGAGAATCCGAACGCCGCAGGCTCGTGCGGATGCGGAAAATCCTTTCACTAAACGGACAGATCCGTTTACGATCTGTATGTGTGCCATCTTCGATGGCACGATAATACAAAAATTGACCAGTAGTCTGCGGCAAGATAATAACATTCAACTTTTATTATGGAAAAAATTAATTGGCTTGAGTGGAGTAAAGAAACTTTTTTAAAAGCAGAAAAAGAAAAAAAGCCAGTGCTTGTTGACATTCACGGAGTGTGGTGCCACTGGTGCCACGTGATTGACGGGGAAGCATACTCTGACAAGCAAATAATAAAATTCGTTAACGAAAATTTTGTTGCGCTAAAGGTT
>JACPKT010000071.1 GCA_016186855.1 Candidatus Iainarchaeum sp.
CCTTAATGAGCAGCAAATGGAGCATATCCAGAAAATGGCTGATGCAAATTATGAAAAAATTAAGGCGCTTTGTTGAACCGTTAAATAATGCAGTTTTTATGGAAGCGAATGGCTAATTATCGCTCATACGATATGTATAAATACATGATGGGTTAAATATCGTATATACGATAACAGCATTTGCTGTTATTTAAGGAGGGAGAATTATGGGTTATGGTTGCTGCTCTGGTGGCGGATTTGAAATGGACCGAAAGTACATATCCAAGGATGAAAAAATAGAAATGCTCAAGGAGTATAAAGAAAGCCTTGAAAAAGAAATTGAAGGAGTCAAGGAAAGGATGAAAGAACTGGAAAAGGGTTGAACCCTTTCCTATTTTTTTTAAAATCAAATGGCATGATTGCTGTGCAAACTGTTTTTTTGCAACAAAAAATTCCAGGAATTCCCGTTCCGATTCCTGCTCCGTTTCCGGCACCAATTCCTGGCGGGTTGCCTTCAATTGGCGGCTCTAAAATAGTCAATCCAAGCAGGCAGTACTATTTGAAATTTTGGTTTTCTCATAAACACCCCTAAATGGCTAGCCAAGCAATGAATTAACCGTTAAAAAGTTTTCAATATTATCTCTGCAAAATTTCCTCTATTTCTGCTATTTGGCCCGAAATTTCGTCAATGGAATTGTCGATTGATTGTGTTTGTGTTATTGCGGCCTGCTGGTCTTCAATTCTTGTTGCACCACCTGCAATGACTTGTTCTATTTCGTCGAGCTCTGAATTAATTTCATCCAAAGAACTTTTGATTGTTTGCTTCAAGCGTTCTGCTTCTTCTGCGTTTTGAATTCTTGTTGGCTCCCGTGAAATGATTAAACCAATTTCGTCCAATTCGTCTGAAATGCCTGCAAGGATTGTTCTTATTTGGGCAACTGCTCTTTGGGCTGACGCTTCATCTGTTACCTGCACGGGCTCTTGTGCAATTAACTGTTCGAGTTCGTCAAGTTCGCTTGAAACCTGTGAAAGGGACTGGTTTAAGGCGTTAAACAATTCTGTTTCAGAAACCTTGTTGCAGTTCTGCCCTGCAACATCAAGCTGGGTGCCAATGAATTCAAACAGTTTTGGCTCGTTCCACCTTATTGTTGTCTCCAATCTGTTTTGGTTGCCTTTTTTTTCAATGCACACGATTCCATCCTTTAACAGTTCGAAAATCTCCTCAAAGTTTGAATAATTGTCGTTCAGGTAGTTGAAATGGACATTGAACGTGCCAATCATTGGAAGCTTTTGGCCTATGCCTGCACTCCCTACAGCGGACTTGAATTCAAGCCCTTCCCGAACCAGCCGGTTGTCTTTTGAAATGCCTATTGGAGAAATTGTGAACACGCCCTCACTGTAAACTACTGTTTTATAATAAACATTTCCGCCAATCCTCTGGTTTGATGGAAGAGAGCTCAAATCGTTGTGAATGACAAAAGACGGAGGGTCGCCCTCATTTCTTGAATCGACAACCCACTCGTTTCTTCCACCAAAATCAAGGCACACATCAAGGGGCTGCCAGAGCAAAAGCGATTCGCCGGAAAAAAACTCCTGACCGCCCTCAGTGAAAGAATTGTACAACAAGTCAACAGAGCGCGCATTTGAAATTGATGAGGCGCTTGCCTGCAAAAGAACAGGCGTTGCCATTGAAAAAGAAACCTGCAACTCTCTTTTTGTTCCCTGCGGTTGTGCTGCAACTTTCAAAACAATGCCCCGCGTGTCACGGTCCAAATTCAATTGTTTGTGGCCTGTCAATTTTAAAACGTCAAGACTAAAAGAGCCTTCCCCAAAATTTGCAGAACTTAAAGAAAACTCATTTCCAACTTGAACTGCATCGCCAATACTATTGTATCCGAGCCCGTAAGAATCCCTTTGCACTCCGGTGTCAGTTTGGCCAATGTCGCCGTTAAAATTCAGGTAATAAAAAGCATTGTTTGCAAACCCTTCTATTTCCAACTGCTCGAATTCAACCGTGAGCTGCTCGCTTTCCTGCACTGGAATTGTAACAGTAACCATATACTTTCCGGGTGTTAAAATTTCTGTTGCGCCAAAGACAAATTTTTGGGTGTCAGAAAACCATTCCCCGATTTCGCCGTCCTTGTAAAAAGAAGGCGTGTCCAAAAAATTCACATTGGTGTAATAATCGTGGAAATCACTTCTGAAATCATCAGAAAACTTTACGCGCATCAAGTGCGCTTCAAATTCAAAAGCATTTGAAGTTTGCTGGGCACGATTTTCAATAAAACTGTTGATTTTTTTGAGCAAACAAATCGAAAACTGTGTTTCATCCAAAACTTTTTCATCACAGAATGCTTCGTCAATTTCACCCCATTTCCACGAAAAGCCAACTTGTGGAACTGCATTTTCACCGCTCTCGCACTCTGTTTCATCAACTTCAAAAACAGCGCGGTCATCCGAAGAAATTTCGCCAACAGGTGCAGGCACGATGTTCACGGCCTCGCCGCGCTCCAAACTTCCCGGCGGGGCAGCACAGCCAAACAAAAAAATAAGCGATGCAAAAAGAAAAACCAAAAGCTTTTGCGAAAACATAATTATTAACATAATACAAATGGTTGTATAAAAATATTTTCCCAAAAACGTATACATAAAATTGACAGACAGGTTTAAATAGTAGTTTTGCAAATTGTCATATTAATTGGTGCAAAATTTTATGGACAGAAACAAAAACACTTTTTTCATTCTGTTATCGGTTTTGCTTGTAATTTCCGGCGGACTGCTCGCATTAATGTTTTTGCCAAAAGAGGCAGCTGCACAGGAAACACAGTATCCACAATGTGCTGCAACCAATTTGGTGTCAGACATTGGGGGCGACAAGAAAAGGGTGGTCATTTCAGGTTTTGAGCCAAATCAGCAGTTTTTCTGCCGGAGCGGCGATAGCGCATGTGCTGCAGTAAACTCTTTTTGTGAAAAAATACAAGTGAACTGTAATCTGCCCGGCGACGAAAGCTGGAGTGATACAGGCACAGGCACTTTGTGCAGCAGTGCTGAGCCAGGAGGTTATAGATGCCAGCTTAGTGCTGTGTGTGTAACCACAAGGCAGGTTAGGATTAGAGCCATGGATGATGTTACAAACAAAGTGATCCCCAATGCACGTGTTGCATTCCAAGAACTGGAAGTCGCAGATGCGCCTGGCACTAGAAGAACTGTTGTCAGCACTGCCACGGGTTCGGATGGATGGACACCCTACCAGCCGCTTAAGATTGGAAAAACACACTACGTTGTCATAAGGAAAGAAGGCTATGAAAATATTGTCACATCAATTGGAGTTTTGGAAGCAGAAAACCTTGGCCCAAAAGATTACAGGCCATTCAGGTTAACCCCAATTCCTGAAGAATCGTCCACCGAGCTTGTTGAAATCCTTGAAAAAGTGAATTCGGTTAAAAACAGTTTGAGCACTGTGAAAAGGACCGCGGCAGCGCTTGTGAGTTTTTACAATTCTTCTGGAAACGCGGCAAAAGCAGACCAGTTTGAAGAAGTGGAAACAGCTGCAGAGAGCTCAATAGTAGAAGCCAACGAAATAATTGCATTGATTAGAGACAATTTAACAGATTTTGAAGGGGTTAAAGAAGAACTTTCCAGCCAAATTGGCGAATTCAGGGAAAGCATTGACCAAATAAGTGCGGCAATGCGATAAAATTAATCTAATTTAAGGCCAATAAAGGCCAAAAGTTTAAACCCTTTTTCTGCAAATATTTATTTGATGAAAACCAAGTACGGCGTTACGGGAATCGTTTTTGACAAAATTGACTCAAAACACTATTTTTTGCTCTTGCACCGCAAACTGAACTGGAGCGGCTGGGAATTCGTGAAAGGCGGAGTAGAGCCAGGAGAAGAGCCAAAAGATGCAGTGCTTCGGGAAGTGGAAGAAGAAACTGGTCTGCAGGATGCCGAAATAGTGAAAAAAGTGGCTGGCCCGCTTCAATGGCTTGCAGCCGGCACAAAATACATTTACAGCGTTTTTCTGGTAAAAGCGGACAAAAATGAGCCGGTTGCACTTGCAGCCGACATAGTAGAGCACGATGGCTTTGAATGGGTGGAAGAAGAAAAAATCGAGGGCATGCTAACACACGAGGACAACAAAATTATTTTCAAAAAAGCATTAAGGTGGCTGAAAAAAAATGCGTAATGCAAAAAAAATTCCCAATGACAAAACGCTTTACATTGTAGTTGAAGGCCGGGTGCAGGGCGTTTTTTTCAGGAAATTTGTAAAAGAAAGCGCGCGGCTGCTTGGAGTGAAAGGCTTTGTGAGAAACCTTGAAGATGGCAGGGTTGAAGCAGTGTGCAGCGCAGAAAAAGAAATTCTTCAAAAATTGCTTGAAAAAATAAAAACCGGGCCGCCATTTTCACGGGTGGAAAATGTTTCGGTGAAAGAAATTTTTCCAAAAGAAAAATTTGGGCTGTTTGAAATCCAGGGTTAAGAAATTTTTTTCACTGCAAGAACTGCCTGTTTTGAAAAAGCTTTGCCATTTATTTCGGTTCTGATGTTTAAAACATAGTTTCCGGGCAAAGCGTTTTGCACGGGGTTGATTAAAAATTCTAGTTCCCTAAAATCGTCCAGTATATCGATTTTTTGAAGCAGCGGAGAAACCTGTATTGACCGTTTGTCCTCTGCAAAAACCTCTACTACCACTTCGCGCGCTGTTTTGCCCGTGGTGTTTGCGATGGTTACGTTTAAAACCGACTGCTCGCTGACCGTAATCGGGTTTTTGCTGAAAGAAAAAGAAACCGCATCCCTGTTCAAAAAAATTGAGAAGAGAACTGCAAAAAGCACAATTGCAACAATTATTGCCAGTGCAAGCGACAGCTTGCTTGAAGGGTCGAAAACCTGCTTTGGGTCAAAATCAATTCCTTTTTTGTAAATGCCCATAATTGTCCAATAATAAAAAGCGGTTTTTGTTTAAAAAATAATTGTTTTAGTGAAGTGCATGGGTTCAAACTGACGCAAAAGTTTAGGGTAACGTGAACAGCCTTGAATCCCCCTTTGCGTCAAAAAGCCTTGCGCGAACCCCAGCGTCCAGCCAGGCGTGTGCATAGCTGAGCGATGCAAGCGCGTTTTCAAGCTCTCCTTTTTTTTCAAAATAGTCTGAATCGGAAAAATAGTTTTTGCACACCTGCAAAAAGTCTGCGGCTGTTTTTTTGTCTTTTGCTGAAAGACCCTTTTTGACCAGCACTTTTGCCAGAGCGTCTTTTGTTATTTTCCTGTACTTTTGCACTTTAACAAGCAATGTCTTTTTATCCATTCAGTGCACCAATTACTTCTTTTTCTTTTTCAGAAAGCTTTCCGCAAACTATCAGGGTTTGCGGAAATAATGTGAGGCGAACTGTTTTTATTTTTTTTAGGTCACCAAAAACCATTTCCTCCTTGTCAGCACCGGCGCCTGCAATTGCCACAAAGACTGTTTTTTCAAGAATTTTTTCCGGCCTTTCTTTTTCAATTTTTTCAAGTATTTCAAGGGCTTCAAGAGAGCTTAAAAATTTTTTCCCATTGCCCGTGTCAAGAAAGCAGAGAGTGTGAAGACCGCGATAAAAGTTTTCACAGATAAATCCATAAAAGGAATCCGGCTCAAAATTTCCTGAATGCATGGCAATAGTGCATGCGCGCCCAAACCTGTACTCGTCAAGGCCGCTTTTTCCCAAAAAATTTGTGATTGAAACCCCTGCAATCACCTGTGATTTTATTCCAAGTTTTTTTGCATCCAGCACTAGCTGGATGTGGGTTGTTGCAGTCAGCGGGTTCCCGCACACAAGTAGGGCAATGTCGTTTTTTTTGGACATTGCCAGAATTTCTTTTGAATCTTCTTCAAGACTTCGGCGCTCGAGCGCAAAAATTTTTTTGTCTAAAATTTTTTCAAGGCCGGCAATTGAGCCCTGCGAATAAGAACTTGTGTAGGTGTCAAAAAAAACCCTGCTGCACTTTTTTAAGGCATCAAGGGCTTCAAGCGTTAAATGCTCGGGGCGAAGCCCAGCGCCTACAAGGAAAAGCATTTTTTACCCCTGCCTTAATTGCATGTTCCGACTCCGACCGTGAAAGTGTCCCGAATCCCGGGGGCAAATCCGAGAATCATTATTACGGTCTTTAAAAAATTTTTCATGTTCTGGTCTTTCACTTCTTTATCGATATAGTGCAAAATCAAAAATGCGATTGCAATTTTTACGATCACAAACCCGAACGGGAAAAAACCAAGTATGGCGTTGCTGACTGGGTGCTGTTCACCGCAGGATAAAAGCTGGGTCGCAACGAAAGTTGCAGTGCCGTCAAGCGCGTGCGCGCTGACTGCAAGAATGTTTAATTTGCTTTCAGCAAGCTCTTTCCTGATTTTTTTCACTATAAAAGTTGAAATTAAAACAAGGGCAACTGTTAAAAAAATTATGAATAAAAAATACTGCAACGAAACAAACCTGGAAAAACTGAATACCACAAACGGCGCAGCAAGCAGCAACCCTATTGCGCCAAAAATTTTAAAATGCTCTGTTTTTGTTTTTTTGGAAACCCAAAGAGAAAAAAGTGCTGCAAAAAACGCAGTTAACCCGACAAGAATGTAAACCCCCGGGGTTATGGTGTAAAACGACCAGTCAAGAGGGTTGCAGGAACGGCCAAAAATTTTAAGGTCTTCAAGAATCCGAAAAGTGGAGCCAAAAAGCACAAACGCAAGAGTTGAAAGCGCAAACTTGAAGTCAAACTTCACGCCGCGCCTATTTAAAACCGGGTAAAAGACAAAAAAAGCCACAAAAAGCATTATTGCGCCGTACGCCAAGGTGTTGATGAAATTATAGCCCTCATAGCTCGAAATTGGCCTGCAGAAATGCTGGAAAACAAATTCTTCGA
>JACPKT010000072.1 GCA_016186855.1 Candidatus Iainarchaeum sp.
ATTCTTTTATTGTCATTTTTGTCCCGTCATTCATTATCATTTCAGTTTGCGGTGCAACGCACTGTGGTCCGTCTGGTGTTTCAATTGCGCATAATCTTCCCCAGTG
The DNA here is from genome assembly GCA_016186855.1 of Candidatus Iainarchaeum sp. Lineage (GTDB taxonomy): Archaea > Iainarchaeota > Iainarchaeia > Iainarchaeales > GW2011-AR10 > JACPKT01. The sequence continues at coordinate 107 of JACPKT010000072.1, forward strand.
TGTTCCATGCACGTCGCGCGCCTCGTAAAGTTCCCTGTTTTTGTCAAGCGGGCTTTTGACTTTTCTCAAATCTGTAAGAGGGCTTAAATAGTTCACCCGGTCCATGAATTTGCTGACGCCTGTTGAGCGGCCAATCCAGTTTCCAGTGCTAAGCGCAAACCGTATCCTTTCAGAAATCGCGCCAGGCCTCACAATTGTTGAAATGTTTAGCTTTCTTCTCCTTGTCACTGTTCTGTCAATCTGGAATTTGAGGTCTTTTATAAAGTATTTGAACGCGTATCTAAACAAGTGCTCCATTAGTTTTCCACTCAATTCAAGCCGTTTGTTTGCATAGTGGTCCTTGTCATCCTCTTTTCTTAGGCCATGAGCTTTTTCAATTGCCTTTGTGGCCATCATTATCAGATAGTGTGCTTTTGCAAGACGGTCTTTTGAGTCTTGGCCAATGTGGGGCAAAAGGAATGCATCAATCACTTCTTGTGCTCTCCGAAGCCGGTACTCTTCAACCTGTCCTGGCGCAACATATTTTCCTATTTTGTCAAGCGCTTCTTTTTCGCTTTCAATAGGGGTGTTTTCAATGTTGATTAAAACATCGTTTTGGACAATCAACTCATCGGAGAACGAGCTCATTATTTCCTCGTCTTTTTTTCCAAGTCCAAGCGCGCGCAGCAGCACAAAAAGCTTTAATTTTCTCGGAGAAGCCGGGAAAGTTACGCTAAGCATTCCGTCAGGCGTCCTGATGATTCTGATTCTTCCCTTGAATGCACCTCGCGTGGAAATGACTTCTGCAACTATTTTGTCCTCGGTCTGCCCGCTCACAAGCACCCTGTCTGCTGCGAGCACTTCTTGTGTCATCAGTGCTTTTTCAGAACCATTGATTATGAAATACCCGCCAAAATCCTTCGGGTCTTCACCCATTTCAATCAGTTCTTCCTCGCTTTTTCCGCGAAGCCAGCACAGGTTTGACTTGAGCATTATCGGCAGGTCTCCAATGTATGCTTTTTTTAGGTCCTGCTCCACGTCCCTTCTCAAGAGTCGCATAGTGAGGTAAATCGGGCCACAATAAGTTCTGTTTCTTGTGCGGGCCTCCATTGGGAAAAAATTTATTTTCGGCGAGCCGTCGGCTTCAATTATCCTTGGCTTTAAAATTTCAATTGATTCAAGCTCGATTTTTACTTCCTCAATTTTTGGAACAATTGCCTTGTTCTCGTCCACTATTTCGTGGACTTTTTTTTCCACAAACTGGTTGAAAGAATCTATTTCCATCTGGGCAAAATTTCTGTTTTTAAAATAAGAGTTGATTAATGCCCACCTGTCCATCAAAACACTTTCCTTTTAAGCTACAACCCGAAAATAAATCGCTTTCCCGGCTGTTTTGGATTCCCGGGTGATTTTAATGATGTCTCCGGGCTCCGCGTTTATTTCTTCAATCACTGGGTCATTGCGCGGGATTTTTGAAATATGTTCTTTTTTTGTCCCAAGTTTTTCCAGTACAACGTGTTCAAGTTCTTTTGGTATAATTTCATGTTTTGGAACCAAAAAATGCTCTGATATTTTTTGCTCTTCCATGGGGGACCATCCATTTTTTGCTATTTGGCCTAATGGCTAAAATGGATTTTTTTTGAAGCCTTTAAGAAATCGCCGCTGACGCATCACCGAATATTACAAATAAGATATTATTTATAGAAGATTATATAAATATTACAGTGTAAGATTTTTGATTTTCTTAAAACTTTTGCTTTGATGGGTGAAGTGAGTGTTTGGCGCGGTTTTGCAGTTTTTTTCAGGCACATATTTTGGAAACACGCTTGAACAGTACTCGCTGTTTTTTGCCACAATAATTGCCTTTGTTTTGCTTGGAAAAATGGCAAACTATGTGCTGTTAAACCACGTTAAAAGGCTTGCGGCAAAAACCAGGTCAGAAATGGACGATGTGATGATTGAGGCAGTGTCTGCCCCGCTTGCATTTTTTTCACTTGTTTTAGGGGTTTACATCGGGCTGAACACTTTTTTGACCCTTGAAGCTTCCTTAAAGCAGACCGCTTCAAACGTTTTAGGGCTTTTGTTCATTCTTGACCTTGCATGGTTTTTGGTAAAAATAGTGGACGGTTTTGTCATCCATTTTCTTGTTCCTCTCACAAAAAGAACCAGGTCCCGCATGGACGACCAGCTCATTCCAATAATTTCCAAGGGCCTCAAAGCTGCTGTAATAGTAATGGCCGGCATTGTAATCCTTGACAATTTCGGCTACGACATCACTGCAATAATTGCCGGCCTTGGGATAGGCGGTCTTGCAGTGGCATTTGCTGCACAGCAGACAATTGCAGACGCGTTTGGCGGCGTCAACATTTTTGTAAGCAAGCCGTTTTTTGTCGGCGACAAAATTGAAGTGGAAGGGATAAGCGGAAAAGTCGAGCAGATAGGGATACGCCACACCCACATCCGCGACTTTGAGGGCCGCCTGAACATAATTTCCAATTCAAAGATTTCAAGCGCAATAGTGAAAAACGTCACAAGCGAGCCCGGGCGAAGAATAAGGATGAACCTCGGGCTAACATACAGTACAAGTGTTGAAAAAACTAAAAAAG
>JACPKT010000096.1 GCA_016186855.1 Candidatus Iainarchaeum sp.
AAAAGAATACCAGCAGGAAAAAACCAGTTATGAGCCACAAAATATTTCTACACAACAACCAGTGCAGGCCCAGCTTTCTTCTGAGGAAACAGAGCAAGTCAGGCAGCTTGTAGAGATTTTAATTTTCGACAAGCAGAATTATTCTTCCGAACAAGTATACAAAGTGATTCTTGAAAAAGGCTATTCAGACGGTGTTGCAAAAGAAGCTGTAAAACAAATTTATGGAGAAACCCCTAGTTTCTAACCCAAGTGGTTTTAAAATATTGTTTTTATAAATTGCTATTTATGCTTTTTCCAAGAGCAAAATCAGAACTAAAGTGGCGCAATCAGTGGGAGCAAAAAATTTTTAAGGTACGGGAGGGCAAGAAAAAAAAATATTATTGCCTTGAAATGTTTCCTTATCCGAGTGGAAAACTTCACATGGGGCACGTTAGAAACTATTCAATAGGAGACACAATAGCGCGCTTTAAGCGAATGAACGGATTTGAAGTGCTTTACCCTGTAGGATTTGACTCTTTTGGCCTGCCGGCAGAAAATGCGGCCATAAAAGAAAATGCCGACCCGCGGGAATGGACAGAAAAAAGAATTTCAGAAATGATGCGCCAGCAAAAAGAACTTGGGTTCAGCTATGATTGGTCAACTTTGTTGTTCACGCACTCTCCTAAATATTACAAGTGGAACCAGTGGATTTTCCTGAAATTCCTAAAAAAAGGGATTGCATACAAAAAGCTTGCGCCCGTCAACTGGTGCAACCACGACAAGACCGTGCTTGCAAACGAGCAGGTAATTGACGGAAAATGCTGGCGCTGCGGACAAGAAGTCACCACAAAAGAACTTGAACAGTGGTTTTTTAAAATCTCAAAATACGCGGAAGAATTGCTTGACGGCCTTGAAAGGCTTGATGGATGGCCAGAGCGCGTTAAACTGATGCAAAAAAACTGGATTGGAAAAAGCGAGGGAATAGAAATAAATTTTCCTCTTTTTGGCTCAAACAAAAACTTAACCGTCTTTACAACTCGCCCTGACACCATTTACAGCGTTACCTATTTGATAATTTCACCAGAACACCCGATGGTAATGGAATTGGCGCGCGAAACAAAAATTGAAAAACAAGCAGGGCAGACAATTGAACAGATTAAAAAACAATCAATGATTGAGCGCACAACACCGCAGGGAAAAGACAAAATAGGCCTGTTTTTGGAGCGCTTTGCAATAAACCCTGCGACAAAAGAAAAGATACCGGTTTATCTGGCAAACTTTGTTTTAATGGATTATGGGACAGGAATAGTAATGGCAGACGCGCATGACCAGCGCGACTTTGAGTTTGCAAAAAAATATGACATTCCACTCAAAATGGTTATTTCTACTGACGGAAAACCAAATGACGCAGACAGCGCAAAACAGGCATTCACGCAAGACGGAATTTTACACAATTCCGGAAAATTTTCCGGAATGAATAACCGGCAGGCAATCAAGCCCATGGCCGAATGGATAGAAAAAGAGGGGTTTGGAAAAAGAAAAACTTACTATAAAATCAGGGACTGGCTTGTTTCAAGGCAAAGGTACTGGGGCACGCCAATTCCAATAATTTACTGCAACAAATGCGGCATGGTTTTGGTGCCGGAAAAAGACTTGCCCGTGCTTTTGCCAAATGCTGCAAAATTTTCAGGAAGCGGCAACCCGCTTGAAAGTGTAAAAAAGTTTGTTAACACGCAATGCCCAAAATGCAATGGCAGTGCAAGAAGGGAAACCGACACAATGGACACATTTGTTGACTCAAGCTGGTATTTTTTAAGGTACTGTTCTCCGAAAGAAAAAAACCTGCCCTTTGACGGAAAAAAAGCGCGTCAGTGGATGCCGGTTGACCAGTACATTGGCGGAATAGAGCACGCAATTTTACACCTTCTTTATGCAAGGTTTTTTACCAAGGCTCTTCGCGACATTGGTTTGCTTAAAATTGACGAGCCGTTCAGGCAGCTTCTCGCACAGGGCATGGTTTTAAAGGACGGGGCAAAAATGAGCAAGAGCCTTGGAAATATTGTGAGCCCGGAAGAAATAATTTCAAAGTTCGGTGCAGACACAGCGCGCGTTTTCATCCTCTCTTCTGCCATCCCGGAAAAAGAACTTGAATGGAGTGACAAAGGAGTTGAAAACACATGGAAGTTTTTAAAAAAAATTCACTCGCTGTTTGAAAAAAACAAAAAAAATGTTTCGCTTGAAAAAATAAGGGAAAAAGAACTGGGTTTTTTTGACCGGCTAATTATCAGTGAAACAAACAAAACGATAAAAACCGTAACGCAAAACTTTGAAAGCTTTGAATTCAATTACGCACTGATAAATATCTCCCAGCTAGTGAATCGCCTCCAGCATTATGAAAATCCAAAAAAAGAAATTCTGGGCAACTCGCTAAAAACAATTGCGTTGCTGCTGAGCCCTTTTGCCCCTTTCACTTGCGAAGAGCTCTGGAAAACGCTTTCTCAAAAAGGGCTTTGCGCCGCACAAAAATGGCCCACTGCAGATGAAAAATTCATTGACAAAAAAATAGAGCAGGCATACTCGCTGATGCAGGCGGTTCGCGAAGATATAATAAAAATAAAAAAGCTTGCAAAAATACCGCGGCCAAAAAAAATAACAATTTTTGTAGCGCCAAAATGGAAATACTTTGCCCTCGAAAAATTAAAAGGCAAAAAAATCGAACTACCCGACATCTCGCTGATAATAAAAGAACTCGTGAAAGAAAAAGAACTCAAGCTGTTTTTGCCCCAAATGCCGCAGTTTGCAAAACAAGCTGCAGGAAAGCTTCCTGAACTCCAGCAATTCGAAGAAATAGATGAACTGAAAATGTTGAAAGAATTCGCGCAAAGGCTAAAAAAAGAATTCAATGCAGAAGTTGAAATAAAAAAATCAGAGGAAGCGCCACCACAAATGAGCCAAAAGGCAAAAAACGCGTTCCCGATGAAACCGGCAATTCTGTTGGATTGACCATATGGGCATCAAAAATATAGCAAACTGAATAAATATTTGAACATTATTGCAGTTTGCAGGGTATGCAAATGGCCATAATTTGTTCAATTACTTTTGCCATTTGCTATA
>JACPKT010000097.1 GCA_016186855.1 Candidatus Iainarchaeum sp.
CATCCTTCGGATTCAACTCCGACAAAAACGACCTTGCCTGCTCTCTCGTAAAAAGTTTACCCATCATTGAACACCTCCATAATGGTTCACTTTCCCAATTAATAATTATGGAGTTTCAACAAAATTCGTTATAGACTCGTAACTTGCAGTGAATGGAAAACCGTCAGCTATTAATGCATGGATCAGAGTGAGTTCTCAGGTATTTACTTTTTTTGTGGAAAAATTGGTTCACTTTTTTGGATCATGTCATTTTTCATTTGCAAAAGTCCATTATAAACATTGGACATTTGTATTTTTTGTTTTCTAAGCTTACTTAAATCAATGTCTAGAAAAAGAGGCCGTTTTGCCTTAACATTAAAATTTTTCCATGAACTTTTAATTAATAGTGAAGAATCCAAATCAAAAACCTTGGCAATTTTTTTTGCAAATTCAAATCGATTTATATTTTCACCACCCGTCATGTTAAAAATGCCTTTTTGGCCATTTTCCAAAAGTTTAAGCAATCCTTTTCCAATGTCATTTATTAATGTTGGATTAGAATATTGCTCCGCAAAGCAATAAAACGGCTTTTTTTCTGACAAACTTTTAATTACATGCATTGGGTAACACAATTTGTCATTTTTATCATTATAACCATAAAGTACAGTTACCCTGCAAATCAAAAAATTGTCCAAATAGTTTTGGATAAATTTTTCGGCCTCTAACTTTGATTTTCCATAAACATTTATAGGGTTAGTTCTACTGCTTTCTACATATTTACCTTTTTTTGTACCATCGAAAACGTAGTCAGTAGAAATAAATGCAAGTATAGCAGAACTTAGTTTACATGCTTGTGCAATGTTTTCTGTGCCAATTAAGTTTACTTTGTAAGTTTCTTTCTCATGGATTTCACACCAGTCGACTTTTGTGATTGCAGCTGTATGAATAACCACATCTGGCGCATATTTTTTTATAGTTTTTAAGACAGCTTTTTTATCAGTAACATCAAGTGGTACATGTCCGTATTCGCGGATTCTATGCGTACATACGACGTTTATTAGATTTTCTGAAAAAATATTAGTGATCTTTTTTCCTAAAAACCCATTTCCGCCAGTAATAAGAACCTTCATTGAAATCACTTAAAAACAATCATAGTGTTTTTTTATAAAAATAAATATTTTAGTTATTAACATGGCGGGCCTGGTACCAACTGTCAAAGGTTGCCTAACAATTTTTTTAAGTATAATTGAAAAGTCAGATTCTCACTTATCCATTGCTAGTTTTTTCATCAACTAAAATTCAGTTCTAAAACTATTTAAAACCCTGAAGAAAAGTTTGTGCCTGGGGAAACAAAAATTCGTTATGCCGGGGCAGTTTATGGTTATGAAGAAATAAATGCAATAATTGATTCTGCACTCAATGGGTGGTTTGGTCTTGGAAACTATGCAAGAGAATTTGAAAAAGGATTGGCACATTTTATTGGTTGCAAAGAAACAATTTTAGCAAACTCTGGTTCAAGTGCTTCACTTTTGGCAATAACATCGCTAACTTCATGGCAATTAGTGGACAGGCTTAAACCAAACGATGAAGTAATTACACCAGCATGTACTTTTCCAACGATGTTTAACCCAATTATTCAAAATAATCTAAAACCAGTTGTATTGGATATAATTCCTGAGACTTATAATATTGATGCAGAAAACTTGTCTGAAGCTATTACAAATAAAACTAGGCTTATAGTGTTGCCACATACACTTGGAAATCCAAATGATATGGATACTGTAATGAAAATAGCAAAAGAACACGAAATCTGGGTTATAGAAGACAATTCAAAAATAATAAAATCCTTTCGTGACTGGGGGAGAGCATGTTATTGCGAATCGACAGAAAAAAATCCATTTGGTGCATGTGGTATGAGATTTAACTGGAAACTTGAAGGAAAAGGAAACCTTACCTATGACCACAAATATATGTATAACCATATTGGGTACAATTTAAAGCCAACAGAAATTCAAGTTGCGATGGGGGTTCACCAACTAAAACGCTTGCCAGATTTTATAAAAATTCGTAAAAGAAATTTTAAAATTCTATTTGAGGAGCTTAGCATACTTGATAAATATTTTATATTCCCTGAAAGCCATAAAAAAGCTGATCCGTCCTGGTTTGCTTTTCCTTTGACAATAAGAGATGTTAAAAAAATGGATAGAAGAGAGCTATGTTTGTTTTTAGAAGCACAAAATATTGAAACACGTTATATTTTTTCAGGAAACATTTTGAGGCATCCTGCTTATAAAAATATAAAAACAAAGATTATTGGAAATTTGAAAAATTCAGACAGGGTGTTAATGAACAGTTTTTTTGTAGGCATTTACCCTGGCAATTCAGAAGAACAAACAAAGTTTAACTCCGGCAGTCTACATCTAAAGGACATTCAAATGAGTGTGTAGTGACCCCCTCTAGAGTCGGACAACCTTATTAGCGACAAAATCGCTATGTAAAAAGGAGGTTGTCTGTATGACAAAACGAGTTTGGTCAACCGAGGAAAAAGCCCGGATTGTCCTGGAAGGTCTAACGACCAGTATTCAAATGTCCGAGTTGTGCCGCAAGCACAATCTCAACCACGCCCAGTATTACTCTTGGCGCAACCAGTTTTTGGAAGCTGGCAAACGGGGTTTGGTTCGTGGCGCTACTTCTAGTGAGGAAGCGCTACAAGTGGAAATCAATGACTTGAAGCAGTTGGTGGCAGACCTTACTATTGCCAATAGTGCGTTAAAAAAAACGTTTCTGTCTGGCAGAAGCGGGAAGCGGTGGTAACCATGACTGGCCAAGAATTGAGCCTCAATAAGGCTGGTCAACTGGCAGGCATTTCGCATGATGCATTGTACTACAAGCCCAAACCACGTTTTGTTGCTCCAAAACCAGAAAATGTGGCTCTCGTTCGGGAATGGTGCTTCACCAAACCAACGTATGGATACCGGCGCATTACCGCCATGCTTCACCGCAACAATGTGCGCGTCAATCACAAGCAGGTTCATCGAATCATGCAGTTAAACAACTGGCTACTACTGTTTCACAAGCGATACCGCCAACGAACTGGAAAGACATTGCCATTACCATCTGGTTCAGACCAGTATTGACAAGCGGACTTTATTCAACTCCACTGTGGCGTGGATGGAAAAGCGTATCTGTTCAATGTCTTGGATTGCTTTGACAGGTGTTGGGTCGGATACAACCTATCGCAGACCTGCATGACATCTGATAACGAGCCTGCAGTAAGCATGGCGTTGGAGAAAAGAGCGCCAATCATCATGCGTATACCGGGGCTTCTTTTTCAATCGGACAATGGCAGCCAGTATATTTCCAACCGATTTGAGGGATTCCTCAAACAGTCTGGTTTTGTTCATGAAACGATTCGCAAAAGCACGCCCGAAGACAACGCATTCATTGAGTCACTTCACGCTACGCTCCGCATTGACTACGCGCTATGTGAGTTCGAGTCATTCCAACAGGCACAACAAGCAGTCCGCTACGCGCACACGGATTACAATGACGAATGCATCCATTCCAGCTTGGGGCCTGACTTCGCCACTTTTTGATAAAAATTGAAGGTTACTTCTGAATATGGGTGATACCATATGAAACAGAATGTAACCTTCAGTATAGG
>JACPKT010000098.1:0-2175 GCA_016186855.1 Candidatus Iainarchaeum sp.
GTAAGCTGCCCACCCATTCGGGCTCCGTGCTTTTACGGAATCGACATGTCGACACTTGGTGAAATGATTGCAGTGCGCCACATGGAAAAAAAACAGCTTGAAGAACGCGGTTTCCATGATTTGGAAGAAAAAACAATTGAAGGAATAAGAAAAGAAATAAAGGCAGACTCGCTGCGCTACCAGTCACTTGAAGGGCTAGTGCGCGCAATAAACAACGGCAAGGAACAAAACGACCTCTGCCTTGCATGCGTCACCGGCGAATACCCGACACCCTACGGCGAAACACTCTACCAGATATCCAAAAAAAACCTCGAAAAAGGACGAACCGAAAGAACATACGAGATGGAAGTAAAGTCGTAAAACGTTTGCGCCCGCAACAATTTGGCAAAAGAACAATAATCTATTTATTCCATTGCCAATTTGTTGTTACACCGCAAACATGCGACCACAAAATTCTACAGCGAAACTATTTTCAAGGCTTTTTTAAATTTGATGAGTTTTTTAATTATTTTCTTTCTTTTTATTTTATGGTCAAAATGAAGGTTTTGGTCGTCGGCAGCGGGGGGCGCGAGCACGCGCTTGTGTGGAAGATTGCGCAGTCTCCTCTTGTTGAAAAAGTCTTTTGCGCCCCAGGAAACGCCGGCACAGCAGAGCTTGCGCAAAACGTTGACATTGCGGCAGAAGAAATTGAAAAGCTTGCTTTTTTTGCGCAAATGGAAGGAATTGGCTTGACCGTGGTCGGACCAGAAGCCCCACTTGTTGAAGGGATTGCTGACGAATTCCAAAAAAAAAGGCTTAGGGTTTTTGGTCCCTCAAAAGCAGCTGCATTGCTTGAGGGCAGCAAGGCATTCGCAAAAGAATTGATGAAATCAATCGGCGTGCCGACACCAAAATTCCAGATAGTTGAAAACATTGAAGACGCAATTGAGGCTGTTTCAAAAAAGCAAAAAGCGGTCGTAAAAGCCCACGGACTTGCAGAAGGAAAAGGTGTTTTTGTCTGCAAATCACAACAAGAAATACTTGACGCGATAAGCAAAATAATGCAGCAAAAAATTTTTGGGCACGCGGGCGACAAAATAATTATTGAAGAAATAGTGGATGGAAAAGAGGCTTCAATTCTTGCATTCTGTGACGGGGAAAACTATCAGCTCATGCCGCCAGCACAGGACCATAAAAGGGTTTTTGACGGTAACCGTGGACAAAATACAGGAGGAATGGGGGCATACTCTCCCGTACCGCTGATTACTACTAAATTGTTAAAAGAAATCGAGGATACAATAGTAAAACCGATTATATCTGAGATGGGCAAAAGAGGCACTCCATATGTCGGAGTCCTGTATGTTGGAATAATGATTGTGAAAGGAAAGCCTTTTGTGCTTGAATTTAACTGCAGGTTTGGCGACCCCGAAGCACAGGTAGTCCTTTTAAGGCTTGAAAGCGACCTCGTGGAAATAATGCTTTCATGCATTGAAAAAAAGCTTTCTGGCCAAAAAATTGTTTGGAGCAAAAAAGCAGCCACCTGCGTGGTGCTTGCGTCAGGCGGCTACCCGGAAAAATTTGACAAGGGAAAAAAAATCAGCGGACTGGAAGAGGTTAAAAAAATGAAGGAAACAATAGTATTTCATTCGGCCACAAAAAGTGAAAACAGCGCAATAGTTTCAAACAGTGGAAGAGTTTTAGGCGTAACTGCATTGGGGAAAACTGTTAAAGAATCAATTCAAAAAGCCTACAAGGCTGTTTCAAAAATTTCTTTTGAAAAAATGCATTACAGAAAAGACATTGGAAAAAAAATGGCTTAAGTGATTTTAACGAACAAGGAAGAGCAAAGAAAAATTGTCCTGCACAGGAGAAATTTGCTTTCACCACACGAAATACGGGAGAAAAGCAAAACTATTCGCGAAAAAGTTTTTGAAATGCAGGAATTCGAAAACGCGCAGAACATTTTCACATACATCAGCTTTGGAAGCGAGGTGCGGACACAAGAAATAATTGAAAAATGCATTGAAATTGGAAAAAAAGTTTTTGTACCGGCAATTGACAGCGAAAACAAGAAAATCGTTGCTGCAGAATTTGATGGGTTTAAAAACCTGAAAAAAACAGTTTTAGGGGTAATGGAACCGGCAAAAGTAAAGGAATTTTTGCCGGAAAAGCTTGAGCTGGTGCTTGTGCCAGGCA
>JACPKT010000098.1:2219-5355 GCA_016186855.1 Candidatus Iainarchaeum sp.
CCGCCTCGGGTTTGGAAAAGGATACTTTGACGAGTTCCTCGCCTGCATTCCGGCGCAAGTTCCAACAGTTGCGCTCGCATTCGAAGCGCAAATAGTTGCAAGCGTTCCAACGACAGAAAAAGACGTGAAAGTGAAAAAAATAGTGACCGAGAAAAGAACGATTGCCACACAAGATTTAAATATCAGTAAAAGCATCTGACTTCTGGTGAACTGCAAAAATGAACTTTAAAGACCCAAAAGTTTTGGACAAAATAGCTCTTACGGTGTGGACTTTTGACTTTTTTTTACTTGCACACCTTGCCCTGCATTACCTTGGAATAATTGTTTTTGCGGTTTGAAAGCACTCAGTGCCTAAAGTTTCTAATTCCAGTAAACACGAGCGCAATTTTTTGCGCATTCGCTTCCTCTATCACGTGTTTGTCGTTCACGCTTCCACCCGGCTCAATAATGGCGCTAATGCCTGCTTTTGCCGCAATTTCAATGCTGTCCTTGAATGGAAAAAAGCCGTCGCTTGAAAGCACTGCACCCTTTGCGCGCTTCCCGGCTTTTTCGAGCGCAAAATTCACCGCATCCACGCGCGCAGTTTGGCCGCCTGAAATTCCAACGGTTTTTTCACCCTTTGCAATTACAATTGCATTGCTTTTAGTGTGCTTTGCAACCTTCCAGGCAAAAAGCATGCTTTCAATCTCTTCTGGCAAGGGCTTTTTTTCCGAAACAAATTTTAATTGTTTTTTTGAAAGCACGCTGACGTTTCTTTGCTGGACCAAGAGCCCGCCAACCACTTTTTTAAAATCAATCACGGGCTTTGGCGGCTTTTCTCCAAGGCCTGCAAAATCACCACTTCGTTAAAAAAAGAAGCAATTTTTTTTGCAGTTTCTTCATCGCACGGCCGGTTCAAGGCAATAATGCCTCCAAAAGCGCTTTTCTTGTCACAATCAAATGCATGCGTCAAAGCCTCAAGAATTGTTTTTCCCCCTGCAACACCGCAAGGGTTAGTGTGCTTTACAATGCATGCAGATGGCTTTGAAAACTCTTTCACACACTCAACCGCGGACTCTGCATCCAGATAATTGTTGAAAGACATTTCTTTTCCCTGCAAAACCTTTGCAAAGGCAACGCTTGGCTCAACCCAAAAAGGCTCGCGATAAATTGCTGCCTTTTGCTGGAAATTTTCTCCATAGCGCAGATCGGAAATTTTTTCAAAGGTAGGCGTGAAATTTGATGGAAAAAAATCAGGAAAAAATTTTTTCCACAAATAATTTGAAACCAGCGAATCATAAGCCGAAGTCAGGCTGAAAGACTCGATTGCAAGGTTCTGGCGCAACCTGCCAGAAATCACTCCGTTTGAAGAAATCATTTCCTGCGAAACGCTCTCGTATTGTTTTGGAGAGCATATGACCGCAACGCGCTCAAAATTTTTGGCCGCAGCACGCAAAAGGGCAACGCCCCCAATGTCTATTTCCTCGACAATTTTGGACAAGTTGCCTGTTTTTGAAATCATTTCCTTGAAAGGATAGAGGTTCACGACAACCAAATCAATCAATGAAATGCCGTTTTTTTTCAGCTCTTCAAAGTGCTTTTTGCTCGCAGTTGCCAAGATTCCTGCATGAATTTTTGGGTGAAGGGTTTTAACCCTCCCGCCAAGCATTTCAGAAAAACCTGTTATTTCAGAAATTTCCATTACAGGAACCCTGTTTTTTTTAAGCATGGCTGCAGTGCCACTGCTTGAAATAATCTCGACATTGAACCTGTGCAATAGCCTTGCAAACTCCACAATGCCTGTTTTGTCATAAACTGAAATCAGCGCTGTTTTCACCCTACTCAAGCAACACCACTTTTTTGCCCTTCACAACAATTTTGTGCTCCGCAAACAATTTAAGGGCTTTCAAAATAATCTCCTGCTCTGCTCTCTGCACCCTGTTTTTAATATCTTCAACCGAATCGTTTTCAAATACAGGCACCTTTTCCTGCAAAATTACAGGGCCACCGTCAACTTCTGAAGTGACAAAGTGCAACGTGCAGCCAGTTTCCTTCAAACCCATTTTTTTGACTTGGGAATGCACATCCAGGTTCATTTTTCCCGCAAACAGCGGAAGCAGGGACGGATGAATGTTCATTATTTTGTTTTCAAATTTTTTGCAGAAAAGCGGCGAAAGAACCCTCATGTAGCCAATCAGCAAAACCAAGTCCACTTTTTCTTTTACCAGCATTTCTGCAAGCGCCACATCATACTTTTCCCTTGAAGAAAATTTTTTAGGGTTCAAAAAAATTGATTTTATTCCGTGGATTTTTGCGCGCTGTAAAATGAACGCATCGGCCTTGTTGCTTACAACTACAACAATAACAACTTCAAGCTGTTTTTTTTCAATTGCATCAATCACTGCCTGAAGGTCGGTTCCATTTGTGGAACCCAAAACCCCGATTCTAAGCCTTTTTGCCATCAAACTGCAACCTGCAAGCCTTAATCGTGTTTTCCAGAAGAGAAGCAATGGTCATTGGCCCCACCCCGCCCGGAACAGGGGTAATAAAAGAAGCCCTTTTTTTTGCGCTTTCAAAATCAACGTCCCCGACAAGTTTTCCCTTAACCGAATTTACCCCTACATCAATTACAACTGCGCTTTTTTTCACCATTGAACCCTTTACTAGCCTCGGCTTTCCAGCGGCAACCACCAAAATGTCAGCCTGCAACGTAAAATTCCCCAGTTTTTTTGTTTTAGAGTGGCACATTGTAACTGTACCGTTTTCAGCCAACAACAGCTGTGCAACTGGCTTCCCTACAATAACGCTTCTGCCAACAACCACACAGTGCTTTCCAGAAATCAGCTTTTTAGTGGATTTTATTAATGAAATAATTCCCTTGGGAGTTGCAGGCACAAACAATGGGTTGCCGGAAAACAACCGTCCCTGGTTCAAAAAACTAAAACCGTCCACGTCTTTTGCAGAATCAATCAGGCCCATTATTTCCCAAGGATTCAAGTGCGGTGAAAGCGGAAGCTGCACAATCATTCCGCTCACACTTTCATCCTCATTAAGGGCAAAAATTTTTTCCTTTACTTCTTCAAAAGAAACGCTTTCCGAAAGATTCACATGCCACACATTAAAGCCAGTTTCTTTTGCCGTTTTCAGTTTTTTTTCA
>JACPKT010000076.1 GCA_016186855.1 Candidatus Iainarchaeum sp.
CTTTCTGAGCTGAAAAGCATTTTCAAAAAAAGTAAAAACTATCACAAACCATTCTTTAGCAGACTAGAAAAATTGCCCAAATTAAACAGCAATTCAGTTCTTGCTGTAGCAGTATTTGGTTCAAGAGCCCGCGGAAACTTTGAGCACTCATCAGACCTTGATGTAATGGTGGCCTTGGAAAACAAAAACGACCAACTAACAGAAAAAATATCCACTGGGCTTATTGAATTGTCAAAAGAAACAGGAATCAGGTTTTCACCAACCTTTCTGGACAAAAAAGAAATACTTGAACGCATCAAAGAAAAAGACCAATTTTTACAAAACATCCTAAAAGAAGGAAAAATACTCAAAGGAGGAGAGTGGCTTGAGCACTTACAAACATCACCTTGACCTTGCAAGCGAGCGGTTTGAACTGGCAAAAAACCAGTTTGAAGAAGAAAAATTCCAGACGGCATCACACCTATTCATTAATGCTGTAATCAATTACCATAATGCCATTTGCCAGAAATTCCTGCAAAAAAAACCCAACACCATAGACACAGCCAACTTTCTCACAACAATCTGGCACAACCTACTCTGGTTAGGATAGGTATCAAGCTATTCTGCCCCACAGCCAAATTGACCAATAGTTATATTAAGCAGTCCAAATTTATATCTATTAATTATTTATAATATTAAGAATCTGAATATTTCTGCGTGAGTCGGTGGTTTAATGGGTTTTTTGGACTCGGTCAAAGACATCTATTTTCAGGCAGAGGACAAATACTACCAGTTTCTTGACAAAATCGACGAAAAAATCCCTGTTTATAAAATAATTGACCCAATTGACTCTATAGTACCAAGCTTTGCAGTCCTGCTTTTGGCCGCATTTTTGGCAATACTGCTTGGAATTGGCGCAATTGCCTCAATTCTTTTCACTCCCACAACCTCCACTTTAAGCGTAACTGTTTTGGACTCTGGCGGAGAACCCATTGAGGGCGCAATGGTAAAATTCATTGTCCTTGGAGAAGAAAAAAAAATCCAGCAAACAGGGGCTGATGGAACCGCATTTCTCGAAAATTTGGCAAAAGAACTGGAAGTTGTGGTCGAGGCTTCAAAGGAAAACTTTTTGACAAAAACACAGACAATCACAATAACAGAGCTCCCTCAACAGCTTTTGCAGATAACGCTTGAAGAAGAAGGCGCGGCAGTGCTTTCAAAAACAATAAGAATAGTTGACGCGCACGGTGCTGCGCTTTCAAAATACTTTACCTTAAGCTTTCGGTGCACTTCACCTTATGCAGTGCCGCCTGCAGACGTTGAGCTTTCACCAAGAGACAACGGCGTGGCCAGAGTACTGGCGCCAACAAACTGTGAAACACTGCTTGTGTCAGTGACAAACGATGCCGACTTTGAGCCGGTTGCAAGCTTTGAGGTTTTTGCAGAGCAAACAGACGTGAAAATAGAAATGGAGGAAACAGAAAGGGAAACCGGCACGATTGCAGTAATCCTAAAAACAGGAGGCGAAATAGTTTCGCAGCCAGTTGAAGTGCAGCTATATCGCTATGAAGAGCTGCTTGCAAACCCCGAGATTGGGCCGATTGACACAGACATTTCTTCTGGTGGTGAAGCAGGTTTTGGCGTTTCAGCCGGAAACTATGTTGTAAAAAGCGTTGCGACAAGCTCGCTTGGCGCAGCCACCAGCCCGCGCATTTCTGTACAGGCAGGTGAAACAAAAGAAGTGACGCTTGAGCTTTCAAAAACAGTCGTTGGCGAAATAAAAATAAAAGTCGTTGACAGCGATTCAGATGAACCAGTTGATGACGCGAAAGTAACGCTTAAGTTCCAGTCAGATGACCGGGTTTTGGCGGCAAAAGAAA
Organism: Candidatus Iainarchaeum sp.; assembly: GCA_016186855.1. Taxonomy (GTDB): domain Archaea; phylum Iainarchaeota; class Iainarchaeia; order Iainarchaeales; family GW2011-AR10; genus JACPKT01. The sequence goes on from JACPKT010000076.1 coordinate 1,860, forward strand.
CAGACAAGGACGAAGACTCAATTGTGGGGTTTTCAATCAGCGCTGATGTTGCATACCGCGTGGTTGTTGAAGCAGAAGGCTTTCAGCTTGCAAAAAGGGAAAGCCTGAGAATAAGCGATGCAATTGTCACAATAGGGCTTGAAAAATGCACTCCATCCACCTGCGGGGAATTGAGGGTGAAAGTAATTGACCAAGACGGGGAGCCTGTTGAAAACGCAACTGTTGCGCTCTACAATGCAGACACTGACTTTTTGGCGGGCTTTTCAACAAAAACAAGCGACGCAAACGGGGAAGCGGAGTTTGGCGGAGTGCACTCTGGAAACTACTTTGCATTCGCGTTCAAGGAAAGCGTTTCGGGAAGAAGCGACCCGGCATTCTTTAGTTCAAGTGCTCCAAAAAAAGAAGAAACGCACCTTACAGTGACAATGGTTGTGCCAAATGGCCTAATAAAAGCAACAATTGCTGACAAGGACAATCGGCCGATTCCATTTGCATTTGTGGGGCTCTACGATGACCGAACAGAAGAGCTATTGGGAAGCGCCATTGGGGACGCCAATGGCTCATTTTCTTTTGAAACAAAGGCAGACAAAAAAGTATACCTAAAAATAAGGAAAAAAGACAGCACGCCAAAATACGCCGATTACGTGACGGCTGCAAAGCCGGTGATTGCAGGCACAGTGCAGCAATTCAATGTAACTCTTGAGCCGGAAATAATCGATAAAGACATTGAAATAGAATTCCTGGGCCTGTTTTCTGCTGACGGAAAAACCGCAACTGTTCTTTCAAAAGGAGAAGAATTCGTTGCAAAACTGAGGCTTTTGGTCCCAGAAGAAAAAGATTACCGCGAAACAGGAGTTCATTTAAGAACTGGCACAGAACTGATAATGGAAAAAGACGCGCTCTTTGTCAAAAAAGTCAACGCTCCTGCCACAAGCCAGATTCGTGCCACAAAATTTGACGAAAAAAGCGGCCTTGAGGAAACACAATACGATTTCACAAACAGTGAAGCAAAATGGGTTAATTTGGTCTGGAGCAACCCCGATGCAGGAATTTACGAAATAGAGGCAGTTGTTGCGGTAAAAGAAACCGCTTCAATCAGCAACGAGCTCAAAATTTTTTGGAGGGCGTGGGCACTTGACGGTGCAAGAGAGCGCCACCCACAAGACGACACCATAACCAAAGAGCTTTACAGCGAGGCATTCAGCAGGATTTACGAAATAGGAGTCACAACGCTTTGCGATGACGAGTTCTGTTTTAGTGCAAGGATTAGGGACATCGAAGAAGGCCTGATTGAACCAGTTGTGGACACATACAATGCAAGAATGGTGAAAGAGTATGAATTAAAATTCACAATACTCAACAACTCAACTTTTAGAATCCACGACCTTGCAAATTTAAGGATTGCAAACGAAGATGAAACACTTGTATTCAAAGAATACCAAATAATTGATGCACAGACTCGTCCAACAAGCGGAACGCTGAACGGTTCCGAGTTCCCCCGCTTTGAGGTCGGAAAGCTTGAGCCAAAAAACAAAAAAACTTGAAATTGAAGGCGCAACAGTGCGCTTAAAAGACAGGCACGAAAATGTCGTACTGCACGCAAGCACTAAAAGAGACGGCTACGCGCTGCTCACGCTGCCCGCACAATTGCCGGGGACAACGCTTTTCCTTGAAATAGAAAAACCGCTTTACGAGACAAAAACAATAGAGCTAAAAATAAGGTCAGACATTGTGCAGATAAACCCGGACCGGCTTGGAGTGGCGCTTAACACCAAGACACTGCACAGCGCGCAAACACAATTCAATTTGACAAACCTCACCCCGTTCCCGCTGAAAGTTGGCAAACTAACTTTTAGGGGCGAGTTCAAAAACCTGCTAGACCAAAAGGCAACGCAGGACTCACTTGACCTATCATACAAGGACTTTGTGCTTGAAGCAGGGAAAACAAAAGAATTCGTGCTAAAAGTTTTTTTGAGCGAGGAAGGAAAAGGGATTTCAAAAAGGCAAGACATTGACGCATTTTTGGATTTGGAAATCTCAAATTTTGGCAAAAACTGGCCATTATCCATTCCAGTGAGGGTTGCAATAGACATTGAAGGAGCAGTGGACAACCCGGCCTGCCTTGTTCTGAACCGCTCAAGCTGGCAGACAACAACAGAGGGCGACCCGGTCAGAATGGAGCTTGTGATTGAAAACAATTGCACTATCGACGGACAGCCAATAGAGCTCAAAAAACTGTTTGCACAAGTACAGCTTGAATCAAACAACTTGGGAATTTACGAAATTGCAATCGGCGAAAACAAGACAGAGCTTGCAAGCGGCTACGACAAAATGCTTGTCTCAAGGATTGCTGGCGGACAAAGAATTAGCGCAATTTTGTCCTTCACGCCATTTGGCGGAGTGAACGGAGAATCGACTGCAAAAATAAAAATCAGTGCAACAAATCCGCAGGAAACAGATGAACAGGTTTTAGAACAGGCAATTGACGCAAAAATCACCATAGTCAATTTAGTGCAATGCATAAGCATTGACCCTGTGCTCATTGAAATCACGGGCCAAGGCGAAAGCGGCACAAGAACAGAATTCAACATTAATGCCGGAAACGGAAACGTTTCTTGCGGCGGGCCAGTGGATTACCTGCTTGAAAGCGAACTCGAAGTCACCCCAAAAGAGGGCAGGATTGAGGACGGCGCAAAACAGGCAATCAAAGTATTGCGTGGGGACGCAATACAAGGACAGTACCCGGTGTTTGTAAAGGCAAAGTTTGGAAGCGAACAAGAAGAACAATTAATAGGCACAGTGCGCGTGCGCATAACCGAGCCCGGGTGCCTGCAGCTCTCGCGCTACGAATTTGACCTATACGACGACCCACTCGACGAATTCGACGGCCTTGACACGACCACAATCACAAACAAGTGCTTTGACAAGCCAGTGCCAGTGCGCGTGAACCTGCAAAGCTTTAGTGAAGCAATGAAGTTCGGGAGCACAATAGGGCTCCTCACCTTTGGGGTAAGCCTGCTTGGCCACGGCCTTGGAACATACTTTGGCGGCGGAGGAACAGGGACAGTTTTGTACAAAACAGAAAACGAAATGAAGTTGAAAAAGGCCTTGGCAGCACAAAATATTATCCTTTTCCGCAGTATAAAGAAGAAAAGCCCGATAAAGTTGAAGGTGAAGGCAATTCCACTCCAAGAACAGGAACCGGAAATGTAATATTCCCAATTGCCGGCTCGCTCGAAGACAATCCCTTCAACTACGGCACTGCAACTGGCCTTGCGGTTTTGATTAACGGAACGCCCACAGGGCTCCAGACTGCCCCCCAAAACCAGCAGGGCGGAGGGCTATTGGGCGGAATGTTTGGCGGTGGCGGCATTTGGGGAATGGGAGGCAACATTGTTGACGGAATACTTGGAAAAAGCGACCCCTTAACCCAGGGCCTGCAGGCATTTTTGCTTGCAAGCATTTTTGACTACTATAACCAAGAAGAAAAAGCAAGCTTTGTCACAATACAGCGCGACGTTGAAGTTTTGGGCCTTGAAATACAAAAACCCGGCGAAGAAGCGACGCGCTCAAATGTTTTCACAACAGTCCTGCAAAACAGGTTCTTTAGCAAGTTTGTAAAACAAAACGTGCCCGCATACCTGCAGCCATTCCTGCCATACTTTAGTGGCAGCGCAAGCTTTTTTGACATTGTGACAAAAGGAGACGAAGACTTAGAGGTAGTCAGCGAGAGAAGGCCAACAGTGAAAGCATTGCCGATAAGCGGCCTGCCACCGGAAATGTTTTCAGCATTCTTTGGTGGTTCAGGCGACAAATCGTTCCCGGCAGTTTCACTTTTTGCAAACCCTGACGCATCAAACCAGAAAATCGAAAAGCGCGGAATAATTTTCAAAAACAAAAGCGGTTTCACAACAACAAAAGAAAAGCCATTGTACAAAATTTTGAGGGTGAACGCAATAAGGCACCAGTACAAGGACAAAGAATATGACCGCGGAGACTTTGACGTGGAAAACGAAAGGGGCTGGTTTTCGTTTGACTTTGAAGACCCAATAGTTGACCCCACAAGCGGAGAGCTCGAAGAACTTCCACCAGTGCCAGTGGACGAGCAGTTCCATTTGGAATTCAACGCGGTTCCACCCGAAGTTTTCCCGCAACCACTGCCATCCGAATTACTGAACTGCCAGGATGGATTTAGGGTAGGCACAACGGGGCCGGACGCAATCCCAAAAGTAAAATTTGAGTGGAGCTGGAACGCCATAGGGGAAAACGAGTGCAATGCAGACAACGAGGAAGGAATTTTTTGTGACGCAACACAGTTTGGAATTTCAACGCTCAAAAAAATCAGGACAATTTCAGAATGGGCCAGTGCAAACGGCCCGGGTTTAACATGCCCGGGTTTGCTTGACGCGCACGCAAACACCGCGGAAATTCCAGAATTTGACGTTGGAATATCAAAAGCAGCAGTAAGAAAGGCAACTGACAGTGCAACCGCAGCAATCACGGTCACAAACAAAAACCCCGGGGAAATTAATTCCAAAGTGACAATAACGCTAAGAAGCGCTGCAAGCGGCCAAATAGTTTCAGGCAAACAGTGCATTGAGACAAAAAAAGTCTTAAGCGAAGAAGAATTCTTATGCGAATTCAGCGGCTTGGAGAGAGGAAATTACATTGTTGAAGCAGCGCTCGAACCCACGGTTGCCTGCAGCAACTGCCAGAACAATTCCAACAGTGACTTTTTGAGCGTGAACTTCACCATTGGGCAAACCGGCCTGGAAGAATGCGAACCATTCTCCACTGCGCGCCTTGACCAGTTCACTGCAGCAAGCGGACTCAAAGCAGACGACATTCTTGCAAAAATAAAATTTCGGGCAAACCTCATAGAGGACAGGTACTCTGCTGATTTCCAAAAAGACTTTGACGAGTTTGCAAAAACCCAGAGCTTTTTTGACGCACCCCAAAGCTACACTGATGAAAGAGGCGGCCTTGGGGTTTACTTTAAAGACACCAAATTGTTTGCGTTTTCCTCAAAGTTTGACGAGCCAAACCCTGAAGGCTACAGGCTGCCCGGCCCCGGAATATACAACGTGGAAATAGACAGCACTTTCAAAGACAACAGC
>JACPKT010000077.1 GCA_016186855.1 Candidatus Iainarchaeum sp.
AATCTATCAAATTATTCTTCAAGCGTGAGTTACATAGAGAAGATTGGTAACAACAATTTAGAGTTTAACATGGACAATGACCCAAACACTAATAACAAGCCAGCATCTGCTTATGATGACTTTGGCTCAAAATTCGAGATAAAAAGCCCGGCAAACGTATTAAATATAACTGTCCCGGATGGTGCGCGAAGGGGCGTGCTTTCTGTCAACACTGCTGGCGGGTTTAAAATTTTCAAGTCAGGCGAAACTTCTGGAACCAACAATTTCAGTTCTAATGTTAACGATGTGGAATTCAAGTTCTTTTTAACAGATTCTGCTTTACCAGACCTTATTAATGTTCAAAGGCCAATCCACATTGACGGGGTTTCTTTTACCAAAACATTTAGGGAAGAAATATTTGGAATATTCGATGCATTGTTTGACTTTAAAGGCGACAGGGGAGCAGCAGATCTTGAAGGGACAATTGATGCTGAAGACATGAAGTACCTCTTAAGTCTTGGAAGCGGCATTCCAAAACAATTCATTGACGGCGCAGATGACGAAATCAGGGTGCCGTTCTTTGGAGAGGACAACTGGAGAATTAAATTCGTTGGGCCGGATTCTGACGGGGTTTACACGACTTTTGAGCCAGCAGGCGTCTACACTGTAGTTCTTGAAAGGGTTACTACAACAGCAGTTTGCGGCAATGCTATATGCGAATCAGGCGAGAGTTCCAGCACTTGTCCGGCAGATTGCGGAACTGTTGCAGCAACTTATTGCGGTGACGGCGCATGCAATGGCGGCGAAACCTGTTCAACTTGTTCGACCGATTGCGGTACATGCAAGCTTCCAAGCCCAACGCCAGAAGGCGAGACACAATAGTTGCGGCTACTTATTTCCAGGCTTTTCTCAAATTTTTTAGCCCTTCTTTGAATTCTTGTTCGCTTAATGGATTTGCAATGTTTTTTTCTTTTAGTTTATCCATCATTTCCCAAAGGCTTATTCCTGCCATTTCTGCTGCTTTGGCAGTGCTCATTTTTCCTTCCTGATATTGTTTTATTGCTTTTTCCAACTGGTATTGTTTTAGGCCCATTGAAACCATTTTTTTGAGCACGGATGTTTTATCTGTTTTTTCTTCTTTTGCGACGTCTTCTATTTTTTTTGTGTCCTCTTTTTCAAATCTTGCAGAGATTAATTGTGTTTTCATTTTCACCCCTCCTTTTCTATTTCATCAAATGCTTTAAGAATGAAGCCAAGCTTGTATCGGCCTTCTTCCTGTAAAATTCTCAGTGATTCTAATGCAATTTTTTTTTCAAGTTTCTTTCTTTTAGCAAATTCCACCAATAGGCCGGGAACTGTTAACCAGTTTATTTCAAGCAATTTTGCTGAATTAATTGCCTGTTTGTCATCAACCAAAAGCAATTGTGCTTTTTTCTCCAAATAAAGGAGTATTGCTTGCTTTTCACCCTCATCAAGGTTAAAGATTTCAATTAATTCGGCAATTTCCTTGCTTTTTGACGGAATCGTGTTTTTTACCACTATTTTTTTCTCATTAACTGCTTTCTCTAATATGAATGCATCAGCTTGCTGCAGTTCTTTTCCTGCAACTACTGTTTCTTCAAATACTTTTTTTGGAATTTCAACCAAAAACTCTGCACAAATTATTTCAATAATCTTAGCTTTGGCGGCTAGAATTAAAGAACTGCTATCTGATACAACAAGCAGTTTTGTCATACAAAATATTATAACGTAAACACTTTATAACCCTTTGCCAAAGAATGCAGTAAATTATCATTTCTTCCAAACAAGTTTGTGCTCTATCGCGTGTGAAAAAACATCTATTATTGTTTTGAGGGCAATGAGTATCAGCAAAGCAATGATGGGGGCGCCGAATGCAAAGGCAAACATTGCCCCAAAAATTATTGTGACGTGCATTATCACGATTCTCTTGTATGGGGCAAACATCTGCACTCCTATGTGTGTTGTTTCGAACTCTTTGTTTCCCAAAAAATTGTGGAAAAAAGAATACCCGTGGCTTGCAAAAAGGAACACTGAACCGCTTAAAACACCCAAGAGTTCGTCAAAGATTAACGAAAAATCAATTGGTTTGCTTACAGTTGGAACCAGAAAAATTGCGATAAGGAACAAGAGGTGGCCAAGCATGAAGCCGCCATAATGTATTGCAAAAAATGGCACTAAAAAAATGCTTGCAGCAGGGTTTATTTTGAGCATTTTTAAAGCATTGAAAAAGCCAATTACGGCGCTTTCGAGCCAGAAAAAAAGCATTACTGAAAAAAGGCTCCAGCCAAAAAACAGTACCCCGAAAACGGGTGCAAGGTTTGCGCCAATTAGTGCCAGAACGCTTGGCTTTGAAAAAAAACCGGTCGATTTTTCCTGCAGCATTTTATAGCACCCTATATAAGTTTTCCACGTTGTACCAATTCTCTTACAGACACATCATTTTTTGGCATTTACCTATTATTTTCATTCAATTTATTTGCCTCTAAGGCTTTAACCAAATTTTCCATTCTGTCTACAAATTTCCTTGCGTCTTTCAAGAGTTTTTCTGCCGCATCTTTTCCTGTTTCTTCGGTTACTCCGTATTGCGCTGTTTCTCTTTGCCTTCTTGCATGCCTCAACTTTTGAACGTACTCTTCTTCAAGTTCTCTTGCCTGTTTCAGTTTATCGAGGAATTCTTTTTCTAATATATTCTTTTTCACAAAAAAGACCTCAAGAGCGATTATAGTTGCTGTGTGATTGTCACTTTTGTAACCAATTGATGCAAGAGCTGCCAGGGCAGAATGATACATTGCATAATAAGCAGTGATAACGATCCAATCAAAAGCGGAAAAGTCTCTAGGAATATTCAGCACCATTTTGGCATCATCATTATCCACAAGTTTCAATAGTATGCTGCTGACCATAAAATTATGATCTGCTTTTGCCAAATAGCTTGGGCTGAGTCTTCGAATAAATGGGGCTTTACCACACAGTTCCCTTTGTTCAAACCCCTTTAACCTTTTTTCAGCATCAATCATTTGAAACACCTTCGCTTAGCAGTGAAAAATAATTCTCAAAACCATAAAGGGCTATTCCGTCCTGTTGCACTTCATGTGCGACCATCCTCTTTTTTGATTTGAGCATTTTTACAAATTCAGATGCAGTAGTAATAAGTGAGGCAATATCCCTGCCGTATCGGTGCTCAATCCCGCCACACTCTCTCTCTAGTTTTTCTCTGGCATCAAAAGTAGAACTTATAATTAGAATATCAACATCGCTGTTTTCTTTTTGTTCTCCTCTTGCATAGCTGCCAAATAAAACAACGCACAATAATTCGTTTGGTGCCGCTTTCTTCAGGTTTTCAACAAGTTCGCTAAACATTTTCTTTAAAACAACGTCTTTTTTTAGAAATTCTTCTGTCTTTGAAATGCTTATGTTCTCAAGGTATTTTCTTGCCACGATATTGTTTAGATTCAGGCTGCAAACTGTGGCTTTTCCAACTTGCTTTTCTCTAAGGATACTTTTCTCTACTAGAACCTTAATGTGACGATATGCAGCATCATAAGATATGGATGCCTTTTTTGCAAGCTCCCGGATATTAAATTCATTTATTAACTCTGGCATAAAGACAGTTATTATCTTTACATTTGTCAATTCTCTTACCATTGCAATTACCCGATAATATTATCGGTTATATACAAATATAAAGCTTTTTGATTACGGAGTGTAAAATGCCAAAAAATCGGGCTTGAAATCAAGCCCGAATTGAAAAGGACATTAGCGAGGTATTTGAAGCAAAACTCAAAGCTTCTGGCCATAACCCATAAACCTAAAGTTTGTCTCGTGGACCTTAATTTTCATTGCACATGAGTGCGGAGGAGCGGATTCGAACCGCTGTAGACTCTAAGTCACAGGCCCTGAACCTGGTGCCGTTAACCGCTTGGCTACCCCCGCAAAACCCACTAATTAATTTCTTTCAAATCAGAATTTATATAGCAAACTGAATAAATATTTGAACATTATTGCAGTTTGCAGGGT
>JACPKT010000078.1 GCA_016186855.1 Candidatus Iainarchaeum sp.
TTTTTTGATGCTTGAATTGTTCACCCCAACAAAGCGGTTGAGTGTTTCAAGAATTTCAAAAGATGGAAAAGTTTTCATTGCCTCAATCGAGCGGTGGACAGTGAAAAAATCAGCTGCAAAATCAATAAAAGAGCTAAGAGCGCTTCCAATTATTGGAATAAAAAAAGGCTTTTTGGGGAGATGTGAAAAAATTTTCTCGTCAAAGCCATTCACAATGTCCAAAATGTTGGTCTGTGCAGTGATTTTTTTTTCAAACCCGAATTTTTGCGAGATTTCTGCAAAGCGTTCAATGTTTAAAAAATAGTTTGAGGCAAAAGAATTTTCTCCAAGTGCATGCCCCAATTCCAACTCGTTCAGGTTGCTTTCAATGACTGCAAAACCTTCAAACAATTTTTCTTCCCTGATTAATTCAACCCTCTGCTCTGCAAGAAAACCTTTCTCCAAAAGCAATACTGCAAATGCAAGCTCGTGCGCTTTGTCGCTTTCCTCAAAAGAGCGCGACAAAAAATGGTTCAACTCGTTTGCTTTTTTGTCAACTTCAGCCAAATTGTTTGAAGACATGCAGCTTTTGTTTATTTCCTGAAGGCGTTCCACGGCCTGGTTAAAATAAAGCCAGGAAAGCGCAACGCGGTTTTTTTATTTTGTCAAACTGTTTTCAAGCAGCGGCGGGAAAAGAGGTCAAATCTAGGCAAAGCAGGCGCTCTTCAACCGACAACTCTTCAACACAACCACTTAATAGTAGTAGCAATCCTGCAGCAGCTGCTATTTTGAAAAACACTCAAAACTTGGGCACAAAAAAGAATTAAAACATTTCGTTGATTGACGAATGTTTTAATGTTGGGTTGTTTTGCTTAAATTGCTTTAAATAAATTTTTTTCTTGAAATTAAAGGGTTTTTTTGATGAACTGTGCTGTCTGCGGCAAAACCGCCACTTCTTTTAATTCAAAAAGACAGCCAGTGTGCCCGCGGCACCTTAAAACTGTTGCAAATTCTCCTCTTTGCCCTGACTGTGGCCTCTCAATGGTTGTGCGCAGCTGAAAATTTGGCTCTTTTTGGGGCTGCATCGCGTTTCCCTCCTGCAGCGGATTGAGAAGAATTTGAAAGTTCATCACCATTTTAAAAAAAAAGTTGGTGAAAACGTAAAATTCAGTTTACGAATTTGCGCTATGCAAGGAGGTTACAAGTAAGGATTTGTGCCCTACTTTGCTGTCAAAAAAAGTTTTTTGTTAAAATGTGCTCCCTAAAATAGTTTTTTAAATTTTGTGCTCCCTAATTTTATTGTGGGCTATATTGAAAAGAAAAGGATAGGCGGCAAAGAATATTTCTATTTGTCAAAGAATGTTAGAATATCTAAAAACAAATGGAAAAAAATAAGAAAATACGTTGGGGCTGATTTGTCAAACCTTGCGCAAGCAGAAAAAGAAATAGAACTTATTGTGCCAATTAAGCGGTTATTAACTTTAAGGCAAATTAAAATAATTGAACTGCTGAAAACAAACTATTTGAAAAATCGCAAGATTGGGAAAACTTTGTGGAAAACAGAAAAAGAACAAATAATCAGCTTTATTTACAACACCAGCGCAATAGAAGGAGTTCCTGTAAGCTTTGAGGATACCAAAAACATTGTTGAAGGAAAAAAGCCAAAAGCAAAATATTCTAAAAGAGACATAAAAGAAATCAAGAACATGAAAGAATGCATTGATTTTTTGTTTGATTATGAGGGTGAATTTAACCAAGAACTACTATTGAAACTCCACAAAATTGAAATGAAAGGTGTGCATCCAGAGGCAGGCAAGATAAGAACAAAGCAAAACATTGTCGGCAATTATCTGCCGCCAGGGCCAGAAAAAGTCCAAGCAGAGCTTGACAAATTATTTGAATGGTTAAGGCAGGCAGAAAAAATATTGCACCCTTTTGAATTGGCTGCTCTTGCGCACCTAAAAATTGTCAGAATACACCAGTTTATGGAGGGCAATGGGCGAATCTCAAGGCTGCTTATGAACCACCTTCTTTTCAAGAACAATTTCCCGTTGCTTAATATATACAATTCGGAAAAAATGCTGTACTATTTGGTCTTAAGAGAAGTTGATGCAAAGAAAAAAGAAAAGCCCTTCTTGAAGCATCTTTATCAGGTATACATAAACCAGTACAAAAAATATTTGATGCAAGGCAACAGCTGAAAAATGGTCACCGAAATTTTTTCATAAATGTTGGGGGCAGTAAACCAGCGAGTTCCACTTATTTTTTTGCCCTCTCCAGCGTTTTGCCCGCTGCTGCAATTGTCTGCGCGGGGTATTTTCCAACTGCTGTCGGTGAATCAATCCAAATCATGTTCGCGCCTTCTTTTGCGATTTTTAACAAATCCAGCACGTCTTTTTTTAGCGGAGCGGGATTGAATTCCATTGATGAAAAAATATAGCTTGCAACAACGACTGGCTTTTTCAGTCTCCTTGCAAGTGAAACTATTTTTTTTTGAATTTGCGGAACATTTTTTTTCCCAAACTCTGTGGTCAAGTCTCCGCGTGCAACAACAACCATGTCGGCTGCCATTATTATGCGGGCCAAGTTTTTTAGGCCCTCGTGGTTTTCAATTTTTGCGCAAATTTTTGTTTTTTTAAAAACAAGTTTTTTTAGTTTTCGAACGTCTTTTTCTGACTGCGTAAAAGAAAGCGCAACTATTTCCACCCTGCACCTGTTTATGGCTGGAATTAGTTTGAGGTCTTTTTCTGAAAGTTTTCCTTCCACAAGGGTTTTTTTTCCGGCATTAAAGCCCTTTCCATTCTCAAATACGGTTGTTTTGTTTGGCGCAAGAAAAATTCTTTTTTTCTTAAAATCTTTTTTTTTGACAATCACGCTGGTTTCGTCCTTGTCGTAAAAAAGTCTCTTGCCGGGTTTTATTTTGTCAAAAAAGTCGTGGTTGAAGTAAAAGCCGTTGAAAGGTGCAAATGAAACCCAAATTCCGTTTCCTTTTTTTACTGTCACGCGCTTTTTTCCACGGAGCCTTATTTCTGAGCCTTCAAGGTCAACCATTATTTTTGCTTTATGGCTTTTTCTGATTAGTTTGATGGTTTTTTCAAGGGAAGCGGGAGTGTAAAAAGAACTTTTAAGGCGGGCAATTTTCAGTCCGCTTCTAATCATTTCATTCAAAGTTTTGTGGCTAAGGCTTGAAGGGCCAATGCTTGCAATTATCTTTATTTCCATAAGCCATTGCCTTTATTGCTCAAGCAGCTTAAAAAACCTGTTTAAGGCAATCCCGCCATTTAAAAGAAGAAAATTGATTCACTTTTTCACCGTGCCCTGTTTTAGCATTCTTTATTAATGCCTGAATTGTTTAATTTTTTGAGGTGATTTCTTGGCAAGAAAGAAAAAAACAGAAGAAGATGTAGACAAAACTGTTTACGATTCAGAGGACGTTGAGGAAATGCTTGAAGACGACGAGTTAGGCTCGTCTGACGCAGGCTTTATGGAGGGCTATAACCAAAAGCAGTCAAAGGAAGGCAAGGACGCTAAAAAAATCGTGAAGGACAAATAGGGCGCCAAAAAATTTTTGAGGAATTTTTATGCTTAAGCGGATTCAAGAGTTTTTTGAAAGCATTTGGCGCAAACTAAGCGAGGCTGCAAGAAAGCGCGCCTTGTTAAGGAAAACAAAAAAAACAGGCGTGCAAGAACCCAAATATTTCAGTGCTGCAAAAATTTCCCAAAAAAATAAAACAACAAAACTACCAGAAGAGGAAATTGGTCGAGAGTCGGAGGAAGATGAGGAAGGGTTTGCGCAAGGAGAAGATGAACTGGAAGAGGGCGAAGAAGATTTTGAAGAAGAAGATTTAGATAAGGAAGGAACAAAAGAATCTGGCGATGAAAAGTTTGAGCAAGGGCAAAATCCGCGGAGCGGAAGGTGAGCACGGCACTAAATCGCGTTTTTTTGAAATAGACCTTCTTCGCGGAATCGCTGTGTTGATGATGGTGCTTTTCCACTTTTTGTGGGACCTGAACTATTTTGAATTCATTTCAGTCAGCTTGTATGAAGGCTTTTTTGGCCTGTTTCAGAAAGCAACTGCCGGAACATTTTTGTTTCTTGTAGGCGTTGTGCTTTCAATCAGTTTTGGCAAAAGCGGGGAAAATTTTCAAAAAAAAGTTTTTGTACGCTCTGCAAAAATTTTTTCCTATGCAATGCTTGTCACAATTTTTTCTCTCTTATTTTTTCCACAGGAGCCGATTTTTTTTGGCATACTGCACTTGATTGCCGTTTCAATTCTTTTGTCAACTTTTTTTGTCAGGCTCGGGTTTCTAAATTTGATTTTGTCCGCTTTTTTTGTTTTCAGCCCGCTTTTTTTTGACTATTCGTCGCAAAACCTTAAGCTGTTTTTCTGGATTGGCCTTGCAAAAAGCCCCCCTGCACTGGATTTTTTTCCCCTAATCCCGTGGTTTGGAGCAGTGCTTGCAGGAATTTTTGCAGGAAATTATTTTTACAAAAACGGCACTGGAAAATTTGAAATAAAAAATCCCGGCACTGCTTTAACTGATTTTGTCGCATTTCTTGGCCGCCACTCGCTTTTCATCTATTTTGCCCACCAGCCGGTGTTGTTTTCATTGGTCGGAATATCAAAAGTAATTTTATTTAAAACGGGTTGATTGCCTGTATTCCTGCCATTTCCTTGAAATCCTTTGTGTTTTCTGTATAAATCGTGAAAACGTTGTTTTCTTTCATTGTGGCTGCAATTAATTTGTCCCAAAAATAGTTTCCATTTTCATGCAAAGCGCTTTCAACTGTTTTGTTGGAATAATTTATTTTTTTCCAACTGTCAATTTTATTTAGTTTTACTATTATATTAGTGATTTCTTCTATTGCAGGCGGTTTTGAAAGTTTATTCAAAGCAACATTGATAAATTCTGCAAGAATTTGGTTGCTAAGATAAAGTTCTCTATTCCCCCTAATGCACTCTTCAACAATTTTTTTTGCTTTTAACTGCTTTTTTCCTGCATCTTTATCATAAGCATAAACCAAAATGTTAGTGTCAATAAAGGCTTTTTCAACGCTCATATAATTCCCTCCTGTGCTAGTATAAAATTTTTCCACCCATATGGTATCCTTTTTCAAGTTGTTTTAATGCCTCTTCCCTGATTTTTTGCTGTTCTACTGATTCAGCCCATTTGGCCATTGCTTCTGTAACAGCTTTTCCAATTTTTCCTTTGCCAACGCCAAGTCTGTCTTTCACAGCTTTTCTGAATTTTGTTTCTATCGAATCATCCACAGTTGTAGTGATAGTTCCCATAAAATCCTATATAAGTATGTTGTATAAATATTTAAATATTTATCTAATCTAAATAGTTTGGTTAACTTATCCTCTTTTTCCCATTAAGGTGTAAGCTATAATGAGTGTTTTGTA
>JACPKT010000090.1 GCA_016186855.1 Candidatus Iainarchaeum sp.
CCGACAACTGCATTTACGACCTTGCAATAAAACAAAAAAGCACAGAATTTTGCCTTGCAATGCGCTTTGGCATTACGGACTGCCTTACAGAAGTAGCGCTTATAACTCTTGAGCCAAAGCCCTGCGAACAGGCAGGCTTTGAAAAACCCGCGTGCCTTAAAGCAGTGAAAGAAAACAGTTTCGCCGAATGCGAAAAGCTGGGGTTGAACAGAAAGCACTGCAATGACGCGGTTGCAAACAGGGACACTTCCTATTGTGAAAACATCATTGACGCCGGCAATTATTGTTTTGAACAGCTTGCACTAAAAACAAGCAGCGCAGATTACTGCAAAAAAATAACTGCAAGCAGGGACTTGTGCTATTTTGAAATTGCCCGCGCCACAAACAACCACAATTTGTGCGAACTCCTTGAAGACGGGAGAGACAACTGCATTGCACTCATTGCATTAAACACCAACAACCCGCAGTTTTGCGAGCTTGCAGGAACAGAAAGGCAAAGCTGCCTGGAAGACCTGCAGTGAAAGTATTTTAAATGACCAAAACGTTAGATTGTTATGCCAGTAACCCTGATTAGTCTTTTTGTTTCGCGACGGCCAACAGATTAGCTCCA
This sequence comes from Candidatus Iainarchaeum sp., assembly GCA_016186855.1. Lineage (GTDB taxonomy): Archaea > Iainarchaeota > Iainarchaeia > Iainarchaeales > GW2011-AR10 > JACPKT01. The sequence goes on from JACPKT010000090.1 coordinate 611, forward strand.
CCGCAAAGAAGGCGCTGGCAGGATATTCCGAAAGAGCGGGCAAAATACATTCCTATTAATTTTAGGACGCTTGGGGTTGACAATGCCTTGGCTGCTGACGCGGTAATTGAAAAATTAAAATTATTGGAACAGCAGAACTCGCATCATGAAGGCCATGAACATGCAAAGCCACATTTTATTGGCCTTAAAAAAGCACTTCAAATTCGAAAAACCTTGGCACAAAGGGAAACGGTTGCAGAACTAATTGTGGAGTTAAACAATTTGCGGGCAACCAAAGAGCACGGGTATGTTTTTGACCCAAAAGTTCAGCCTGGTTTCTCACACGTCTCTTATCCGCCAACCAGAACAGGGATACTGAAATGGATTCTTGGTTCAAAGATAACTTTTGTAGGAATTCGCCAGCCTGCTTATAAAACAAAAGTGCCAAAAATTTTTTCAAAAATCCCGATAATTAAAAAGTTGCCTTTGGATGATTTGGTGTCTGAGGCCGTTAATTTTGTAACTTTTCCTTGGAGAAGGAGAAATTTAAACCTGGCTTACTTGACAGACCAACAAATGAATGAGATTGGGAAAAAAATAAATGTGGAAATGTTAAAGCTTCAAAGACTAGAGCAAAGGATTTCAAAAAGAGATGAAAGAGCAATGTATCAGGCTTATATGCAGCTGGTTGCAGGTGCCGCACGCAAAGGCAGTGGTGGCGGAAGGGAAAACTAATTTTTTGCGTTTAAATTTTTTCCGGAAAACCTGATTCTAACAACTGTAATCGCCAAGAGGAGGGCACCTGCAAATGCAAGCAATAGCCACTTGTTTTCAGGAAGTGACGGAAGGTTTAAGAGCCCGCCTTTGTCCTCGTCAAACTGGAGGTTTAAAACATTGCCTGAAGCAGTTGAAGTGGTTGTGTTGTTTGGCCCGACTTTGGTTGCAATGCCTTCCCTAAAAGCTTCAATGAGCGGCAAAAGCTGCGCATTCTCGGCATACCATAACCCAGTGTTTGGGTCGTAATAGAATGAACCGTTTTTTCCCTGCGCGCTTGTAAGGATCTCGGGCTTTTTGTCGTCAAAAGAAACCTGCGGCACGCCGTTTGGAGCTGAAAAGTCAAGCGAGTGCTCTCTTCCATCAGGAGTTGTAATCTTTACGCCGTCAGACGTTGCAGAAACTTTTCCTACAAAGTCCTCGACTTTGCCGGTTTCCTTGTCAATTTCCTTTAAGTGGTCGCGGCACTCTCCTTTCTCATCCTTTTCCGCATACAGCACATATCGTTTTGCGGGGGTTTCAAAAATCTGAAAGGGCCCCATTTTCTGCAATGAAGTGTTAAAGTTTTCAACTTTTCCCCGCAAAAAACTGCTTTCCGGATTTGCAAGCGCGCTCAGTTCAAGCGCCGGCTCCTCGCACTGTGTTTCTTCATTATAGCTTGAAGTGAGTTTTGGTTTCAGGCCCGTGACATCCTCTTGGTTTAAAATTGCGCCGTTATGGTGGCGCAGCCACACAGAATAGCAGCCGTTGGGAAGAACAATCAGCTGGCCGTTTTCAAACTGCACCGCCTTCACTGTTCCGGTATCTGTTACGCCGTCATTTGAATGCGAAAGGCTGCTTTTTCGGTTGTTTAAAATTTTCAGCGAAGCGCCAGCGCCTGCTGCAATTTTTCTTGGAACTCCTTCGGCAATTATCTGGTCGCCCAGAAAAGAAATGTTTGGATGCGTCACCGTCGAAACAGACTGTACCAAGCCAAAAGAATCTGAAAGCCTGTCAGGAGAGCCGATTGGAAGGCCTGTCTGGTTTGCAACCGCGTCTGAAAGGCACTGGCGTGCGCCAAGGCTTCGGACATTTGCAACGCCGTTTGCAGAAATTTCAATTGCAACCTCTTTCGTTGGCTCAATGCACATTTCGTAAAGGCGGTTTGGAATCTCGTGCGCTGGGATTGTAGTGTTAAGCGCTGAAAGCCTTACTGCGTCAGGGTTTGAAACAAGGGCCTTGCCGTTTTCTGTGAGGGTGCCGTTCTTGAAATTGAAGTCAATTTTTTTCTTGCTGTTCTTGTCCTCAACTGTTTCGCGCCCTTCAAGCCTGTACTGCCCCGCAAGCCGCTGACAGCCGGGGCCGCACCAGATATAAGAAAGGTTTATTCCTTTCAGCTGTGCGGCAGTTGTTCCAGACACATCCAGCTTTGCCTGAACAACCCGGTTTTCTTCAGCATTTTTAACCAGCTTGTTTACTTCTCCAATCAATTTTTGGGTGTTTTGCTGCACAGCATTATCCGTGTCGCCTTCAAATGGTCCAAAAAGAGAGTCCTTCAGTTTTGTGGCAAGGTTTGAAAACTTTTCAGTGGAGAGTTCAACCTTGTTTCCTTCCTTTGACACTTTTTCCTCTTTTTTTGCGCCCAAAAAATAGTGGACAAAATAGCCTTCTTTTGTGTCAATGCAGCCGTGAAGCTTTGGGGCATAAACGGTTTGAACTAAAACAGAGCTAAAAATGCCTGGCCAGAAAAAAACCCCATAAGTGAGTGTTTGTGCTCCGCCCAAAACTGCCGCAATTTTTTCATCCTCTGGAAGACCTAAATTAATGAACGAGAGTATTTTGTTTGCAGTAGAATAACCCGGCAAGGATTTTATTGCCTCCTTGCAGCTTTCAACTTCTTCTTCTACATCAGGCTTTTCCTCATCCGGTTTGGATTCATTTCTTTCGGCTTCCACGAGGTCAATTGGCTCTCCTTCTGCGCCACCGCTTTTTCCTTCAAGGTTCATTTTGTGCGCAAAGGCAATCAATGTCTGGCCCTTTTCTTTCGCTGCAGTGCTTTGCGTGTCCTCTAGAATGTAGGAAGAAAGCTTGGTGTTTTTTACCACAAAAAAGGGGCGAAAGTTTTTGAATTCACCGTCTGACTCTATCTTCAAAAAACAGTTTGCGCAGTTGGAAGGGCCGGTGAGGTAAAAAGCAATGTTTTCAACCTCGTTTCTCATCTGTTCTCCTGTGAGCTGCTTGTAAAGCTTTGCAACAGAATCCGGCGCAAAGTTTTCTACAAGCTGCTCGTAAATCACTTCCCATGGGAGGTAATTGAGCACCTGCACAAACATGTCGCCCTGGTCGCTTCCGGCGTTTGCAAAAAAATCAATGTAAGAGTAGTCAAAGATTTTTTCAGTCCCGTGCTTTATTAAAATGTCGCTCCAAGTGTCTGGCACCTGGTAAAAGGAAATGCTTTCAGCTCCAAACCCTTTTTTTGCCCACCAGTAAGTGAAAGGGTACGCAGTCCACTTCAGTCCGCCCCGGACAGTAAAATATGTCCGCAAGAGTTCATCTTCTTGCGCCATGAGCTTGTCAAGAGCATTAAAATATCTCCTTGAAATCCAGTTTCGCTCGCGAAGCATGTCAAGCATCTGGTCCATGTTTGGGCCGGCTTTGGTAAAGTTTGACCGCACCCTTCCGTTGGCTATTCTTGATGCAAATTCTTCTGGCGTTACAACACCCACCGGCGACCAGTTTCCCTGGAATAGTTCGATGTTTTTGGTCACTCTTGACTGGATGAATTTAAGGCTTTGAGGAGTAACCCTAATGGATTCCCCATTGTCAAGCTTTGCCCAAACGTTGGAAATGTTATTTGCAGCGTGCTCTAATCCAGCAGCATAATCCAAGTGGCCAACAGATTTTGCAGTGGACGGGTCAAAACTGTAAATCAAAAGATTCCCATGCCCGTCTGTTCCGTAAACACTCCGATAAAGGTGCAATTCGTTTTCAAAATTTTTAAAATCCCCAGAGTCAACAAATTTGTTTAAAATTATTCTAAAGTTTCTGTGCTCTTGGAACAAGTCAATTACCTCTCCAGTGTTCACCTGAAGAACTCCTTTGTTGTAAAAGCCCGTGTTTGGATGGCGCACAAACCAGTCAGGACCGTCCAACCCTATATCATCATCAAAGTCTTCAATTAATTTTCCGAAAGAACGGCCGTAATCTATTAGCGCTTTTCTTGCTTCTGGATGCTCATTAGGATTTGA
>JACPKT010000091.1 GCA_016186855.1 Candidatus Iainarchaeum sp.
GAAAAAATAATTGACCTGAAACCGCTTGAAAACTTTGAGGAAGCAGTGCTTGCAGTTGAAGCACCTTTTTACTCGCCTGTGACAAAACTTTTTGTCTTGGCTGAAAAAAAATTAGGCTTAACCTATAATTTCAATTATCCTTCTGTAATTTTTTCCCAAACCACTTTTAATTTTGGCCTGCAGGCCTGCAACGAACTTGACATGGTGAGAAAAGTTTTTGTCGAAATTGAACTAGACGAAGAATTTTTGAACTCTGACAAAAAATTTTCCCAATTAACTATCCCCCAAAAAAGCTGCGAACGCACTACCTACCTCCTCACTCCAAAAAAGAGCGGAAAAACAAGCGTGCTTTTTAATATAGTGGTTGAAAATAATAAGGAAACAAAATCCAACACAATTGAGATAGTGTGATAAAATGCCGACAAGAAATGCAGAAGCAAGCATTATTGAAATCATTCAAAAAATGATAAAAGAAGGACAGTCTGAAGCTGCAATCATTAAGACGCTAAAAGAGCTAGGAGTGGAGCCAGCGCAAGCACAAAACCTTTTAAGGCTTGGGCAGGCAAACACTTTCGCAGTGATTGAAGGAGACCTTGCAAAACTAGTAAAAGTGCAGGTGGAAAAAGAAAGGGAAAGCTTAAAGCGCAACATTAGAGAAGAGGTTGAAAAAACCGTTGAGGGCTCGCAGCAAAAAGTCCTTTCAACTGCAATCCAGGAACTCCAGGCATACGAGCGGGACATTGAAAGCCAGAGAAGCTCTTTTCAAGAACGAATGCAGGAAACCATTGGCAAAGTTTCCTTTTTAAGCGAAAAGGTCAAAGAAAAATTGAACGAGCTTGGAAGCGCCGTAAGACAGGTACAGTTTGACATGGACGAGCTCAAAGTCCGCGGAATAGGCGCAAGAAACAAATACATCAGCTATATGCTAATAGTGCTCGGAGTTGTCTTTGCACTCGTGGACTTGTACCTTTTGATAAATTCTTTTCAGTCAACGCTCTTAAGCGTTGACTCGATGATAATAATGGTCGTGCTTGCAATGGTTTCAATAACAATGCTCTTTGTCTCAACATTAATTTAAAACAAAAGCGAAAAATTTACAAAAAAATAGCAGCCACTTATTTTGTCTGAGTAGTATATTCGCTCTGCACCGCGAGGGATTTTTCGTACTCTTTCAAATTGGTTATCGCTTTTTCTAACAGCACCCTGTTGCGGATGCTTTTTTCTTTGACATAAAGTTTTTGCAGGTCGTTTAGCATCAGTTCAAGCTCTATCAAAAAAAGACACCACAAAATAAGTGTGCTAAAAGCTTTTTTTAAATGTTGAGCTTTGACTGCAGGCCCAAAACAACGTTTAAATTGATGGCACAAGAGCGGGCTTTTTTAAGGGTTATTGCATAGCTTTTACCTGTTTTTACAAAATCTGCCGGGCGCAAAAACAAAAAGCCTTGCCTTAACACCTTCCAGGCAACAATCATTTCTGCGCCGGCCCGCTCGCACCACTCAAGCTGTTCCTCCATTTGCCCTACAGGGATGTTCAAATAATTGGCGTTCCATGCCTTGCATTCAAAAGCAAGCTTTTTGGAGCGATTAAGCGCGACAATGTCCGGAGATGGAAGAGAGGTTTTGCCGCTTCCAGCAGTGCGCACAACCGAAAAACCAAGCGCCCAAAGGGTTTTTAACAGCTCGCGCTCAGCGTTTGCGCCCTTTTCGTACTTGGTCAATTTTCCACCACAGCAATATTAATATATATTTTCATTTATAATTTTATCAAGAATTGGCTTAATTTTAGCTAAAGGTTTTATTAAAAATTGATTTTTTTTTACCCTTAACCCTTTATCGCATAATAAAAGCGGACAATTTAAAAAAAAATAATCAAAAAAAAATTGTAGACAAGATTTTGAAAAACATTAAAAAAATAAAACTATTAAATTAAAATCAAGCCTAATTCTAAAAAAATTTTCCAGACAAGGAGATGATTTTTTTGGCTAAAACATACATTAGTTCAGTAAAATACTTGGTGAAAATAAAGTTTGAAGTGCAGGGAGTTGTGGACAAACCAGATGTCATAGGCGCGATTTTTGGTCAAAGCGAAGGTCTTTTAGGGGAAGAAATGGATCTTAAAGAGCTCCAGAAAAACGGCAAAATAGGAAGAATAGAAATAAACCACGAGCACATGCTTGGAAAAACGTCTGGGGAAATACTTTTGCCAAGCAACATGGACATGGTGCAGACAAGCATTCTTGCAGCAGCAGTAGAATCAGTTGAAAAAGTCGGGCCCTACGAGTCAAAATTTGAAATAGAAGCACTCGAAGACACTCGCTCAGAAAAACGCGATGAGATTAAAAAGAGAGCCCAAGAGCTTTTGAAAAAATTCAAGGCAACAGTCGAGCCAGACACGGTTGAATTAACAGAGTCAATCCGTGAAGAGTCAAGAGCCTCTGACCTCAAAGCATTTGGGCAGGAAAAGCTTCCAGCAGGACCTGAAATAGAGCCAAGCGACGAAATAATCGTGGTAGAAGGAAGGGCCGACGTTATAACGCTCTTAAAAAACCACATTAAAAACGTGATTGCCATGCAGGGCTCAACAATACCTAACACAATAATTGAGCTGAGCAAGAGAAAAAAAGTCACAATTTTTGTGGACGGCGACCGCGGAGGAGAAATGATTGCAAAAAACTTCTTGCTTTCAGCGAGCGCAGAATTTGTTGCCAGAGCACCTGACGGAAAAGAGGTTGAAGAGCTCACAAGAAAAGAAATAATCCAGTCACTAAGAAGGCGGGTTAATGCACAAGAATTTTTGGATCAATTAAAAAAACCAGCGCAGGCACAAACTGTCTTTGCGCAAAGACCGCAAAGAGAATTTGGCAGACCAATGCGAAGAAATTCGTTTCAGCCACGAACTGGGCCTACAAGAAGGTTTGGACAAAGACCAATGAATAGGTTTAGAAATCCAATGCGGTCAATGGTGCGAGAGTTTGAAACCAAACAACCCTCTTTTGAATTCGAACAGCCGCCTTCAAAAGAAGAGCAAGACCTATTCCTTCCAATTTTAAAAGAACTCAAGGACAGCGGCAAGGCAAAGCTTTTTGACTCTGAAATGAAAGAAACAGGCGAAGTGAAAATAAAACAGCTTGTAAGCGAGGTTTCAAAAAAAAAAGGATTGCACGCAATAGTGTTTGACGGAATAGTCACCAAAAGGCTTGTCGAGGCCTCTGAAAAAAGCGGTGCAACCTACATTGTCGGCGTAAGAAAAGGAGACATAGGCAATCCAAAAACCAAAGTGTTGACGTTTTCAAACGCATGAACCTATTTTTTTGACGCCCACTTTCCCTTTTTTTCAGGCAAATCTTTAATAGATTCTTCAATCGGCACAATCAAGTCGCCTGTCTTGTAAACAATCCAACCTATGAATAGCACTGCAATCCAGACCAAAACATTTGCAATTGGACCAAAAAGAACCCCCCAAAACTGGCGCATTGAAAGCGCGGACTGGTCAA
>JACPKT010000069.1 GCA_016186855.1 Candidatus Iainarchaeum sp.
ATATAACAAAAAATTCGGGAAAAAAATGATTAAGATAGGCAGCTTAAAGCTCAAAAACTTCAAGTCATTCAAAAAGTCCGAAATACCAATAGCCAACGGCTTCACGGCAATTGCTGGTTCGAATGGGTCTGGAAAATCTAATTTGCTCGACGGCTTAATGTTTGTGTTTGGAATCACGAGCCTCAAAATGCTTCGGGCGTCACGACTAACAGACCTGATTAACCATGATGCAAAAGAAGACTATGCAAAAGTTGAAATAGAGTTAAGAGACGGGGAAAAGGCATACAACATTTCAAGGCTCATTGACAGGCGCGGGCAGTCTTTTGTGCGCCTTGACGGGAGAAAAAAAGCCCTCAACGAAATCACCTCCCTCTTGGAAGAACTCGGGGTAAAGCCCACTGGCCATAACATAGTCGTGCAAGGGGATGTGACAAGAGTAATTCAAATGAACGCAAAAGAGCGGCGGGAAATAATCGACGAAGTGGCAGGGCTTTTGGAATTTGAGGAAAAAAAAGAAGAAAGCATCAGAAAGCTTGAACAAGTAGAGCAGAGAATAAAGGATGCAAACATTGTTTTAAATGAAAGGGCGCATTACCTGCAAGAGCTTGAATCGGAAAAAACCGCGGCACAAGAATTCAATTCTTTTTCGGCAGAATTGCGGAAATCAAAGGCAACAATTATTTTCAACGAAATGAAAAAACACAGGGAAGAAATAGCGCAAACAGAGCAACAAATTTCCTCCATTGAACAGGAAATTGCAAAGCGTGAAAAGCAAAAACAAGAGCTTGCAGAAACCGAGGCACAAATAGAGGAAAAAATCCAGCAGTTGACGCAAAAAATGATTGAGGCAGGGGAAACAACTTATTCCACAATCGTGCGCGAAATAGAGGAAAAAAAAGCAGAAAACACCGTGCTAAAGGAAAAAATAGAGGAAAAAAAACACCGCATCAGCCATTTGAAAGAAAAACTTTCACGGCTTTCAGAGGAAAAAAACTTACTCAACGAACAATTGGGGCAAAAAAAAGAGCAGCAGGCAAATTTGCAGAAAAAACTTGAACAAAACAACGAAGAGTGGAAAAAACTTAAAGCACTGATTGAAGAAAAAACAGCTGCAGTTAAGCCAAAAGGCATGCAGGAAACAGAGGCAAAACTGAAAGAAACAATTGAACAAATAAACACTGGGCAAAAAAACCTTTTTGAAAAAAAACTGTTAAAAGAAAAAATTGCAAAAGAAAAGGAAATGCTTGAAAAAATGCACGTGTTTTTTTTGGGCGAACAAAAAGCGCTCGAGAATCGGGTTTTGGAAAAAAACGAGGTACAAAAAAAGGCAAATCAAATAAGTGCACAGGATCCAAAAAAATCAATTGAATTAAAGGAACATGAAATTGAAGAACTGCTTTCAACAACCCATTCTTTTAGAACAAAAGCAGACCACTTGAACGAAACTGTTTCAAAGCTCAAAAATGCCGGCCCAGCCTGCCCTGTCTGTGACCAAAAACTTGACAACGCGACAATTTCGCGCCTGCTTGCACACCGTGAAAAACATTTGAAAGAAGTCAACATCGAAGTTGAAAAAAAAACAATGGAAAAAGAAAAGGCACTGCAGGAAAAGCAGTTGTTAATTCACCTATACCATTCCTTGCACAAGCTTGAAGCACAGCTTGCAAACTACTCTGGCTTAGAACAAAAACTGGCGGAAATAAAAACAAAAGCAAACGAATCAAAGCAAAAAATCGGCTCCCTTGGACTTGAAAAAATTTTGGCCGAGGAAAACCGGCTTTCAGCAGACCTTGAAACGCTTTTGCGGCAAAAAGCACACTTAGAGGAAAAAACGGGCTCTGCAAGTCATGGAGGGGCAAACGCGGAGACGGGTAAACTTCTTGAAAAATTCAATGCCGTAAACTTGCAAAAAATTGAAATGGAAAAACAACTTGCAACCCTTGGCGCCCAAGTGAACGAATCCTTAAAAGAGCGCCTTGATGCTGTTGAAAAAGAAAAATCGTTTTCCCAAAAAGAACTGCAAGAGCTTGAGGAAAAAATCTTTCGCGAAGAGGAAAGACTGCTGGCCCTTTCAAAAGAGCTTGAACAAAAAGAGGCAAAAATGCAGAAAGCCCTTGCAGCTTCAAGGCTTTTGGAAGAGGAAAAAGAAAGGCTTTCAACAAAGCTCAAGAATGTGGAGCTAAAAAAAGCAGAAGAAGAACAAAAAATTTCAAAAAAAGAAAAAGAAATCAACGAGCAAAAAATTTCAAAGTCAAAAAACGATATCCGGCTGTCAGACCTTTTAGAAGAATTCAAGGAATTTGAAGGGGCTGAAATAATAAAAAATGCCTTGACGGCAGAGCTGCAGAAAAGAATCCCGGAAATTGAAAAACAGATAAAAAAGCTTGGCGCAATAAACATGAAGGCACTTGAGCGGTTTGAAGAGCTGAAAAAAGAAGTTGACTTCGTGAAAGAAAAAGCAGACAAGCTCGAAGAAGAAAGAAAAGCAGTTTTGGAGCTCATTGACAAAATAGAACTCAAAAAAATCAACGTTTTTATGCAGTGCTTTGAACAAGTAAGCAAGCGATTCTCTGGCATTTACTTTCATTTCTTTGGCGGGGAAGGAAAACTTGGCCTTTCAAACCCCCAAAACCCGACCGACGGAGGGCTTTTAATAGAAGCAAAATACAATGAAGAAAAACTAAAAAGCATTGACGCAATGAGCGGAGGAGAAAAAGCCCTTACAGCGCTTGCATTCATTTTTGCAATCCAGTCCTTTGACCCCGCTCCATTCTACATTTTTGACGAGGCAGATGCTGCGCTGGACAAGGAAAACTCGCTCAAGCTTGCAAAAATGATTAAGGAAATAAGCAAGGACTCGCAGTTCATTTCAATCACCCACAACGATTCGATAATAAAAGAAGCCGACCAGATAATCGGGGTAGCATTAAACAAGGACAAGAGCTCGGTAATAGGGCTGCGGCTCAAAAAGGGAAAAATTGCGGTCTGACAAAAAAAATGCCTTGAATGCTTTAAATTTTACAGAATCAGTTTTCTTCGAGCAATATTTGAACCTGTGTTTCCTGCTTTAGCTGTTCTAAGATTTCTGTGTATGCCTGGTTTTGTTTTTGTGAAAGCAGCGCCTGCTTTATCTGGTCCAAAAAATCAGCGGGCGCATCCTTTATTTCTTCAAGCAGTATTATGTGGTAGCCAAACTGGCTTTTGACAACATCTGACAATTCGCCGGGCTTTAAAGAAAAAGCGGCATCGGCAAACTCTTTCACTACTTCGCCGCGGGAAAAAAACCCGAGCTTTCCGCCATTTTCACCGGAGACCTTATCAGTGGAATTTTCCTTTGCAAGCGCAGCAAAATCAGCTCCTTCTTTTAGTTTTCCAAGCAGTTCTTTTGCCTTTTCCTCTGAGTCGACAAGAATGTGCGAGGCACTCACTTGCACTAGCTGGTCTTTGTTTTCCTCAAAAAATTTTGTCACTTCTTCTTCACTCGCTTGAAGCTGTGCAAAAACGATTTCCTGCAGGAATTTTTGAACAACCAGGGACTCTTTAATTGATTTTTTTATTTCTTCCTCGCTGAAACCGCCAAGAGAAATTATTTCAGAAATGCTTTCCTTTTGCGCCAAAAAAACGTTTTCAACTTCGGCGTCTTCCACTGCCACATTGTTTTTTTGCGCTTCCTGCAAAAGCAGTTCGCCCTCAATCATGTTGTCAAGAATTCCTTTTTTTGTCACCTGCCCTGCAAGCTCTGCCGGCACCACCTTGAGCCGTTTTTCAATTTCTGAAACAAAAATTTTTTTATCCCCCACAATTGCAGCCACTTTTTCCAGCGCATTTTCAGCCACAGGAACTAAAACAGAATTGTCAGAACTGCCCAGCGCGACGTTTGCAGTTGGAGCCTGCAGTTTTCCCATAAAGAAAAAAACAAGGCCGACAAAAACAATCAGCGAAAGCACAATAAAACCCAAAAAAAATGGTTTCTCTACGCCTATTTGTAAAGGTTTTTTTTCGCTTTCCATTATGTAACCCTTCAGCAAAACTAATATATATTCATCATTTTATAATCTGAAATTTTTGCCCGAGCATAGCATTTTTATATTTGTCCTAAGAAAAAATTTTAGAATATGATCGATTTGCTTGGAATGGTTTTTGCTGTCTCCATTCTTGCGCTATTAGTGTCTTTCCTGATAACACGCTGGGTGCTTTCAAAAGACACTGGAAGCCAAAAAATGCGCGAAATCAGCGCAGCAATAACAGAGGGCGCAAACGCTTTCATAAAAAGGCAATACATATCTATTGCTATTCTTTCTCTCGTGCTTGCAGCAATAATTTTTCTTGCCTATTTTTTCCTCGGAAAAACAACCCTTGGTGTGCAGACGTCAGCTGCCTTCATTTTTGGGGCCTTTTCCTCTGGCCTTGCAGGAATAATTGGCATGTGGATTTCGGTGCGCGCAAACATTAGGACTGCGAGCGCTGCAACAAAAAGCCTTGGAGAAGCGCTAAAAATTTCCATTCGCGCAGGAGCAGTGTCGGCAATAACAATTGTCACAATGTCACTGCTTGGAGTTGCGCTGATTTATGTCGCGTTTAAAATGATTTTTGGGCTGGCGGACACAGAAATTCCATTTGTAATTGTAGGGTACGCGTTTGGAGCGAGCTTTGTAGCGCTTTTTGCACAGCTTGGGGGCGGAATTTACACAAAAGCAGCAGACGTTGGCGCAGATCTTGTCGGAAAAGTCGAGGCAGGAATTCCGGAAGACGACCCAAGAAACCCCGCAGTAATTGCAGACCTTGTGGGGGACAATGTGGGGGACTGCGCTGGACGCGGCGCAGACTTGTTTGAGTCCACTGCTGCAGAAAACATTGGGGCAATGATTCTTGGAGTAGCGCTTTTCCCTGCATTTGGCTTAAACGGCATTTTGTTCCCTCTTGTTGCAAGGGCCGCGGGCCTAATTGCATCAGTAATTGGGATTTTTACTGTGCGAGTTAAAGAAGATGGCGACCCCATGAGTGCACTCAATCGGGGCTATTATATTACTTCAATTCTTGCGGCAGCAGGATTTTACATTGTAACAATGACCCTGTTGGAAAATATTTTCTTCTTCTATGCAGGCTTAATCGGAATTATTACATCAATTCTTTTCGTCTGGATAACTGTTTATTACACTGAAAGAAAATACAGCCCTGTAAAATTCATCGCGGAGTCTTCAAAGACAGGGCACGCTACAAACATGATTTCAGGAATTGCAGTTGGACTTGAAAGCACTGCACTGCCGGCACTTGTTTTGGGTATTGCGCTTCTTGCATCACTTTTGGGCCAATCACTGACAATGCCGGCGGAATAGTTGAAATGTCAAAACAGCCGCAGAAAGTTAGGAAAATAACCGACAGGCTGGACGCGGTTGGAAACACGACAAAAGCACTTACAAAAGGCTATGCAGTGGGCTCTGCCGGTTTGGCAGCTTTTCTTTTATTTTCCGCCTTCATGGTGGACGCAAAGCTTTCAGCAATTGACATCTCAAAAGTGCCTGTGTTTGTAGGCGCGCTTTTGGGCGCGGCACTGGTGTTTTTGTTTAGCTCGCTTGCAATCAGAGCAGTTGGAAAAACCGCTTACTCAATAATCAACGAGGTTCGAAGGCAGTTTGCGGAAATCCCTGGGATAATGAAGGGAAAGACAAAGCCAGATTATGCGCGATGCGTTGACATCTGCGTGCAGGCTTCCCTGAAAGAAATGATGGCACCAGGATTGCTGGTGGTCGTAACAGCAGTTGTTGTCGGGATGGTTTTGAAAGCCGAAGCAGTGGGTGCTTTCCTTATGGTGGGAACAATTACCGGGATAATCACCGCGCTATTCATGAACAACGCGGGCGGCGCAATGGAC
>JACPKT010000070.1 GCA_016186855.1 Candidatus Iainarchaeum sp.
TTTCGCCCTTTGGATTCTTTACCACTTTTCTTCTGCTTTGAATATCTGCATGGATTTTTTCGTGCCTTTCATGTAAAGCGTCATACAAGCTTATCATTTCTCCAACAGGTTTTCCTTGCAAGCTGCTCAATTAAATTTCTTTGACTTAAAGTTAGCTTTTTTGAGGTTTCCTTAGCATAAAAAAACATTGCAAGTTTAAAAGAATTTTTTCGGCGGGTTCCTCAAAAATGCTTCAAGCAAAACGATTGCCTTGCTGATGTCATCTATGCTTGCAATCCCCATTGTAGAATGCAGGTTTCTCACAGTCACGCCAACCACCGTGGATGGAACACCGGATTTTGAAATGCTGATGTACATTGCATCAGTGGTTCCTGCATCTGTCACTTCCAGCTGCAGTGGAATTTTTTTCTTTTTTGCAAGCATTTCCAAGTGGTCATTGATTTTCCGATTAGAAATCATCTCGGCATCCTTTATTGTAATGAAAGGCCCTCTTCCAACCGCATTAATGTCTTGTTTTTCTGAATCCATTGCATTGGTCACGTCAACTGCGACTGCAAGGTCAGGGTCAATATTGTAGGTTGAAGTCTTTGCACCATACAAGCCAACTTCTTCCTGCACCGTGAAAGCGTAAATAATTTCTTGGTTTAGCTTTTTTAGTTTTCTTGCAAGCTGTATTAAAATAAAGCACCCGACCCGGTCATCAAGCGCTTTTCCAGCAATAAAGTTTTTGCTTCCAGCAAAATATGCCTTTTCTTCCAGAGCCGCATAGTTGCCGATTTTTACTCCTACCGCTTTCAACCCGGCCCCATCAAGCCCAGTGTCAATGTAGAGATCTTCAAGTGGCGGAATAGACTCAGAAATTTCATGCGCATCGTGAAGGTGGTGAAAAGTAAGTATTCCGTGCAATGGCTTGTCAGGAATTGTCGTCTGGATGTGGATTTTTTGCCCAATTAATGCAATTGACTCAAGCCCGCCGACGACTCCAAAAAAAATTTTCCCGGAGATGCTGATTTTTTTTACCACAAGCCCGACTTCATCCATGTGCGCTGCAAGCATTATTCTTGGACGCTTTCCTTTTTTGTGGCAAATAAGGTTACCCATTTTGTCAACAGAAATTTTGTCAACCACGCCCTTGAATTCCCTTTTAATTATGTCCCTCACTCGGTCCTCGTAACCACTTACACCATAGGCATTGATCAGCTCAAACAACAAGTCGGTTTCTTTCTGGTTCATTCTTTCACACGCACCTTTTTCAAAGAATCCCTCAAAATTTCAAGCCCTTCAAGGGCCTGCTCTTTTGATAAAATTAATGGCGGGCAAACCCTTATAACGTTTTTTCCTGCGTGAAGCAAAAGCAAGCCATTGTCACCCGCAGAACTTAAAACCCGCTCAAGCTCTTTAATTGCAGGCTTTTTTGACTTTTTGGTTTTAACAAGCTCTACTCCAATCATCAGCCCTAACCCACGCACGTCGCCTATTATTTCAAACTCTTCGTGCACTCCCCGCTCCCAATCCATTAAATCATTGCGGGCAATTGTTGCACCAAGCGGGACGCCGCCCCCGATTGCCTTGCTCATGCAAACAATGTCCGGCACAACCCCAAAATTTGAAACCGCCAAAAATTTTCCGGTGCGAAAACAGCCTGACTGGACCTCGTCAACGCAAAACAACGCCCCGTATTCAGCGCAAAGCTGTTTTAGTCCGCGCGCAAAATTTTTTGGCGGCACAATGTAGCCCCCCTCGCCACTGATTGGCTCAAAAAAAACAGACGCAACATCGCCCCTGTGCTTTTTAAAAATTTTTCCAACCGCATTAAGGGAATTGTTTGAGCACTCGCTTTCATCTTCGTTTTTGAAGCGGTACACATAAGGGTATGGCGCGTGCTCCACCGGAAGAAATGGCTCAAAGCGCTTTCGAGCAACAGGGTTTGAGTCAGTCATTGAAAGAGAACCCATTGTGCGACCGTGAAAGCTTGGCGTGAACGCCACAGTCCATTTTTTTTTAGAGTGCCACCGCGTGCAGGCCAAACTTTAACTGCTCTTTAATCGCTTTAATTACTTCGGGGTTGGAGTGGCCGGCATTCATTACCGCAATACCGGCAGCAAAATCCAGGTATTTGTGGCCATCCAGGTCCCAAATATAACACCCCTTTGCACGCTTGTAAACAAAGCCCGAATGGCGGTCATAAGACGGCGACATTATCCTGTGGTCGCGATGAATCACTTTCTGCGAAATTTTTCCGTGCGATGTGTGCATAAAAACCAGAAGTATAAGACTTTAAAAGTAGTTAAACTTTTTGTTACTTCAAAAACAAAAAGCTATCATGCAAGCTTTCTTTTCACTTCTTCATATTTTTTCCAAAACAAGTTGAAAAATTTATACGTATCTTCACCAAAAATAACTTGAAGCTCGTCAAAAAATTTTTTAGTTACAACTGGCGGCATACCTTCTTTATCATAATCTCTTCGATAACGATATTCTTGAAGAAGCATTTCTTCCATTATGTCAAAAACACGCGCTCTTGTTTGCTGGCTCTTTATATTAAAAGCATCTAGACAATATTTTGAAGCAATTCTACCTACATCAGATGCTTCATCCAGTTCATTGTCTGGCCTTACTCTCGTTTTCTCTCTTTTTAAACGGTTTTTTTCAAAAATATTTTTTACATGCTTTAAAGTTTTCTCTCCAGGTCCAAACGTTCCTCTCAAAACCCTTCTTGCAGTTGTTTTGCGCCAAGTGCGTTTAATTTTTCTTGCAATGTTGCGTGCAGTCAGTTTCATATTCAATCATCTATTTGCGCACGCTGCAATTTGCCGCTGTAATCAATGTAAACAGTTTTTGTTTCAGAAAACTCGTTGATGCCTTCAATTCCTGCTTCGCGAACTCCGTTTCCTGTTCCCTTGACTCCGCCAAAAGGCAAGTGCACTTCCGCACCAATGGTGCTTGCGTTCACGTAAACGATTCCTGATTCAATTTCATTTATTGCCTTAAACGCGCTTGAAATGTTGTTGGTGTAAATGCTTGAACTCAAACCGTATTCAATGCTGTTGGCAACTTTTATTGCCTCTTTCAGATTCTTGACCTTGATAAGGGAAATAATTGGCCCAAAAATTTCTTCTTGCGCAATCCTCATTTTTGGAGAAACATTTGAAAAAACTGTTGGCTGGAAAAAAAAGCCGCTCTTTGGACCTGCTTTGCCACCGCACAAAAGCCTTGCCCCATCTTTTAGTCCAATATTTACATAATGCTGTGATTTTTCAAGCGCCTGCTTGTTGATTAACGGGCCAACATCAGTTGAAGAACTCAGGCCGCTTCCAAGCCGGAGTTTTTTTGCTGCAAGCACAAGCATTTTTTCAAACCGGGAAAAAATTTTTTGGTGAATTATTACCCTGCTTGCAGCAGTGCAGCGCTGCCCAGTGGTTCCAAACGCCCCCCACAAAACCCCTTCAAGTGCCAAATCCAAATCAGCGTCATCCATTAAAATTATCGGATTTTTTCCGCCCATTTCCAAGCCAATTTTTTTCACACCAGAACTTTTGGCAATCCATTCCCCGGTCGTCTTGCTGCCGGTGAAAGAAACTGCCCTGACTTCTTTGTTTTGCACCAGTTCTGCACCGACGGTTTCACCAGTGCCGGTCACCATGTTAACAACGCCGGCAGGAACGCAGGCTTTGTGCAGCAATTCAACAAAGTGCGCAGCACAAAGCGGAGTATCACTGCTAGGCTTTAGCACAACAGTATTTCCGCAAACCAGCGCAGCAGTTGTTTTCCACGCAGGAATTGCTATTGGAAAATTCCAAGGAGTGATTAGAGCACAAACTCCAATTGGAACGCGCATTGTAAAAGCTGTCTTGTTTGAAAGCTCGCTTGGGGTTGTGTGGCCAAACAATCTTCTGCCTTCACCTGCCATATAATAGCCGATGTCAATCCCCTCCTGCACATCACCCAAGCATTCCTGCAGCACTTTTCCCATTTCTCTGCACATGAGTTTTGCAACTTCGTCTTTTTTCTCTTCCAATAATTGCGCCGCCCTATGCAGAATGTTTGCCCTCACCGGTGCAGGTGTTGCTTTCCATTTTGGAAATGCCTCATGTGCAGCTTTTACTGCTTCATCAATGTCTTCTTTCACGCTTGCCGGAACAACACAGACTATATCTTGGTTCGCCGGATTGATATCCTTCAAAGTTTTTTTAGAAACAGAATCTACCCATTTGCCATTGATGTAATTCTTGAATGTGAGCAATCCAATCACCTTTTTTATCATAAGGATATATTTAGAGTATAAAAGTGTTGTGCTGCATAGTGCAGCGTACAATCTGAGAAAGGTAAGGGTCTACATTTTCTTTCTTTT
>JACPKT010000066.1 GCA_016186855.1 Candidatus Iainarchaeum sp.
CTGCGCAAAGCAATCAATGTGTTAGAAGCATGCTCTGCAACAGAAAAAAAAATATCTGAAAAAAGCGTTTACTCTGTTGCAAGCAGGGCGCGCCCACAGGAAATGCAGGAAATGATTGAACTCGCGTTTTCAGGCGAATTTTTAAAGGCACGCGAAAAACTGGATGTGCTGATGTTTGAACACAGCATGAGCGGCACCGACATAATGGGGCAGCTTTACCGCGAACTCGTAGAACTTGATGAAAACAAAATAGGGCCAAAAACAAAAATCGAGCTCATAAACGAAATCGCAGAATTCGATTTCCGGCTAACGGAAGGCGCAAACGAGCGCATTCAAATCGAAGCACTGTTGGCACAGTTTGGAAAGTACAAAAAACAGGAGAAAATTAAATGGGAACAGCTGGAAGAGGGCCGAAGAAGAAACATGAATCAGAATCAAGCAGAAATAGAAAACGCCCACAGCCAATGATAAGAAACCTTGAACGGATTAAATATAATTTCGGAGAGAAAACAACAAAACTGCTTGAGGCGTTTGTTGCAAGGCACGGAAAAGGTTCCTTTGCCCTAAGCTTTGCAGGGCCACAAATGCATACGTCTTTAATTGCAAAAGGAAAACAATCACAAATAATGGTTGAAGGAAATAAAGTTGTTGTGGAAACAATTGATTTGCCAAAAATACAGCCCACTCGCAGCGATATTGCACTCTCAAAACACCGGTTTGACCAAAAGGGAAGAGACGAGTCTGTCAAATATTGGCTTGAGAGGGCAAGAAAAGTTCAATCCCAAAAACCCAGAAGAAAAGAATATCCATTCAAGCCGGACTTACAAAGTTTGAGGCAAGCCTATTCGTTTGCATTAATAGATGCAATTAAAGAACTTGAAGGCTCTAGGTACCGAACAACAAGGCTTATATCCTCGAAAACGATTGGTTTTTGCTTTAAGGCATTTCTCACGGTTTCACGTATAACCCACACCCCCAAACTCGATTTGTATTCAGGGCTTATTTCACGGAAAACAACCACGGCTGCCTGCCTTTTGATTTTCACCAAGTGCTCCGCAATTGCCAACCGTGCAGCATAGTATGCACCGGCAACATTTGACGCATAGTTTTTTCTCCTGCCAAAAAACTCGAAATCGGCAAAAATTTCAGGCTCAGCCGAATTCTGCACAGCGGTTTTTGCTTCAAGCTGTTCAAACGCCCAGGAATGTGAAACAAGCAAGACAAAAAAACTATTGCCGACATAGCTTGAATAAAACAAAAGCAGCTCATTTATCTGCTGAAAGCCCTTTATTTTATTTTCAATAAGTTCACGGCTTACAGCGTCATCTGTGGCAGTGATGCTCCAGCGCGTTGGCACAAACCGCCTCAAATTTTTTTCGCCCAAAAGCCCCGCACTCAAAAGCCTTGAAATGAACCCAACTGAATGGTTTGAAAAATAAAGTTCCTTAACGGCGTCAAAACTTTTTGCACCAGTATCAGAAACAATGTAATCCACTTTTCTGTCAATCAGAGGGTTTTCATTCAGTTCAAAACGCTCAAGCTCTCCTTTTGGGCCAAGTGGTGCAACCGCATCAGAAAAAAGAACCGAGTGACTGATTTTGTTTTTGAGTTCAACACTCACTTCAACCGGGTTTTTTGCCATTGCAAGTTCTTGCACTTTCTGAATTGCACTGGATGGAGTTGTGGCTTCGCTTGCTTTTATTGGTAGAGTGCTTCTGATTAACTGGCTTCTGACTGAAATAAATTTTTTCCTGTCCAACCCAAACCATTTCTCCGAATCGTCAAAAAAGCCCGCGTTTTCCACAACCTGTGGCGGACTGAGCGGTGCAATGGTTATTTTCGGGTAATTTTTCCAGGAAACAAAAACCGACGGAGGGCTTGACCCAATAAAACTTTTTAAGCCAGACTTCACAAAAAAACACCTAAAAAAACAAATTTTTTCTTCCAAAATAATAAAGTATTGAATAAAGCCATTAAATTAATGATTTCTCAACGCTATTGCAAGGGTTTTTAATTAATTTTTCACCAATCCTCTGTAGTTTTAAATGCCTGAAAAAATTGTTTTAGAGTTTCCGGACGGGAAAAAAAAGGAATTCAATAGCGGGGTAACTGCAGGGGAAATTGCCAAAAGCATTGGAACGCGACTTGCAGCGGATGCACTTGCAGCGCAGTTTAACGAAAAAACAATCGAATTGTCAGCGCCGATTGAGGAAAGCGGAAAAATAAAAATACTCACATGGGATTACATTGAAGGGAAAAAAGCGCTCTGGCACACTGCATCGCATGTATTGAACGAGGCAGTGCAAGAGCTATTCCCAAACGCGGTGCCCACAATTGGCCCACCGATTGAAGAAGGATTCTATTATGATTTTGACGCAAAACCCTTCAGCGAAGCAGATTTGGAAAAAATAGGGCAAAAAATGAAAGAAATTGTTTCAAAAAGGCCCCAAATCAAAAGAAAAATTGTTTCAACAGACGAGGCACAAAAAATTTTTGAAAAAAATCCTTACAAAAAAGAACTCATAAACGAGTTTGCAGCCAAAGGAAAAAAAATAACCATTTATTTCACGGGAAAATTCTTTGACCTGTGCAAGGGAGGCCACGTGGAGGACACCGGAAAAATAAAGGCAATAAAATTACTAAAAACAGCCGGCGCATACTGGCGCGGAAACGAAAAAAACAAAATGCTTGCAAGAATCTATGGAATAGCTTTTCCAAAACAGTCAATGCTTGAAGAGTTCTTAGAATTGAAAAAAAAAGCGCAAATGCACTCGCACCTTCGGCTTGGAAAAGAACTTGACTTGTTCTCAATGCACGAGGAAGCGCCTGGCACGATTTTTTTCCACAAAAACGGCGCAATAATCTACAACGAACTAGTAAATTTCATGCGCGCACTACAACAAAAACAGGATTACCAAGAAATAATCACGCCCCTACTGCTAAAAAAAGAACTGTGGCAGCGCTCCAAGAACAGCTTCGAAAAGAAATTGAAAGCGCAATAGAACTTGCTGACACTGTCTACAAAACATTTGGTTTCAAATATAAGGTGGAACTTTCAACCAAGCCAAAAAAATTCATTGGAAGCGACGAGAACTGGGAAACTGCAACAAAAGCACTTGAAAACGCCCTTAAAAGAAAAAAAACAGAATTCAAAATAAACGAGGGCGAAGGCGCTTTTTACGGCCCGAAAATTGACTTCCACATAGAAGACTCGCTTAAAAGAAGCTGGCAGCTTGGAACAGTTCAAGTAGATTTCTCAATGCCAGAAAAATTTGAAGCATTTTTTATAAACAGCGAAGACAAAAAAGAAACCCCTGCAATGATTCACCGCGCAATTTTGGGCTCGCTTGAAAGGTTCATTGGAATATTGACAGAGCACTTTGGCGGAAGCTTTCCAACCTGGCTTGCGCCAGAACAGGCACGGGTTTTTCCGGTAAGCGAAAAATCAGAAGAATATGCAAAAGAAGTGCAAAAAAATCTTTTTGCGGCAGGAATCAGGAGCCACTTGGATTTAAGGGGAGAAACTGTTTCATACAAGGTCCGAGACGCCCAAATGCAAAAAATCCCGTACATTATAACTGTTGGCGAAAAAGAAATGGCAAAAAAAACCCTTGCGGTCAGAACACGTGACAGCATAGTCGAATTTGATGCAAAGGTGGAAAAATTTTTGGAAAAAACAAAAAAAGAAATTGAAACAAAAAAAATTGGATGAAATTCACCCAACCAAACTCCACACTTTAAATATTTGTTTGCACATAACAGTTATGTGGAAGTTTTATGAGAAACCTGACCCTATCAATAGACGATAAAATTAAAGCCAAAATGCACAAGCACCCGCAAGTGCGCTGGTCCAATGCAGTCAGGACAATAATTGAAAGAAAGCTCAAAGACTTTGAAGAAGCCGAAAGAATCGCAAGCAAAAGCAAAATTTTTTTGGAAGACATTCAGGCCCTGTCCAAAAAAGTGGAAAAGGACATGGCGCAGCATGCAAAGAGACTTCTTGATGAAAACAACCTCTGACGCCAACATTCTTTTTTCCGCATTGATAAAAGAAGGGCTGACCAGAAAAATTTGGTTCAATCCAGAACTGGAATTGTTTTCTCCAAAGTTTTTGCTTTTGGAATTCAAAAAATATTCCAATTACCTGAACAAGAAAAGCGGATTAAATAAATCAGATGCGCATTAAAAGAGGACACAATAATCTGGAGCGAAGACAAAGAGATGAAAAAACAGCAACGGATAAAAGTTTTTTCAACGCAGGAAATGCAAAAAGAAACAGGGCTACTTTAAAACAGCGAAAAGATTCGCTGGCAATCTCTACATGTCCCATCGATAGATGTGACAATAATAATCTCAGCAATAAGTGCCAGCAGGCGCATTTGGTAATGGTGTGCCCGGAAAAATTGCTTTGCATCTATTGAGGAATTTGTCAAAAGTGCAAGCAGAACTGCAGGAGCCATAAGTTACTGTTTGAGTACATTGTGATTCTGAATATTTTGCGCACAAAGCTGATGCTACCTAACGTGGAGACTCCATATCACCTTCAACTGAAATAATAGTAAAAATGAAAAAAATACTCTGAATTACAAAAATGGCAAAAAGTGTGATTAAAACAAAAAAAATAGAAATTTTGAAATCCGGAGGCTTCAAAAATTCTTTCCAGTTCACGCTTTCACAAACAATTTACTGCCTTGGAAATTATTAAGCTTTTCTGGCAAAAACAATTATTGTTTTTCATTGCAATTACACATTGGCGTATTACCGCCCCTTGAAGACGGAACAAATTCAGGTCGCACCAGTAGTATTATCGCCCCATCGCAGATGGGGCACATACAGATTGCCAGCGAATCTGGTTCGCTGAG
>JACPKT010000087.1 GCA_016186855.1 Candidatus Iainarchaeum sp.
ATTTTTAGCCCAAGCGCCTTTAATTGTAGCACTGCAATTTGGTCGTCACTTTCTTTTGGAAGCGTGTAAACCCGTGGCTCCAGCTTTTGCTTTACCCCGTATTCCATTGCAAGTGCTTGCCCGCAAAAGCTCAAGCTCATGACTTCGCTTGGGTGACCTTCTGCTGCTGCAAGGTTTACAAGTCTTCCCTCTGCGCACAAAAAAATTTTTTTCCCCCCACTAAGGACAAATTCCTCCAAAGAAGGTCTTATTTGTCGCTGGCTTTTTGCAATTTTTTTCAGTCCATCCACGTCTATTTCAACGTCAAAGTGTCCAGAGTTTGCAAGAATTACGCCTGATTTCATGAGCTTAAAATGCTCTTCTCCAACGACTTTTTTGTTTCCAGTGACTGTAATTATAATGTCCGCAATTTTTGCTGCATCCATTAGCGGCAAAACGCCAAACCCATCCATTTTTGCCTGCAGTGCCCTGATGGGGTTTACTTCAGTCACAAAAACGTTTGCGCCAAGGCCCCGGGCTTTTTGCGCAACTCCTTTCCCGCAGTCGCCATAGCCGCAGACCACCAGATTTTTTCCTGCAAACAAGACATTTGTTGCGCGCAAAATTCCGTCAATAGTGCTCTGCCCCGTGCCGTAATAATTGTCAAACAAGTGCTTTGTCTGGTTGTCATTGACTGCAATGATTGGGTACTTTAGCGCTCTCTCCTTTTCCATTGCGCGAAGGCGGATTACGCCAGTAGTGGTTTCCTCTGTCCCTGCTTTTATTCCAGAAATTAACTCTGCGCGGTTTTTGTGCACTTCGCTTACCAAGTCACAGCCATCATCAACTGTAACAGTCGGCCCAAAATCAAGGACTTTGTTCAGGTACTCATAATATTCCTGCTCTGTTTCTCCTTTTTTTGCAAAAACATTTATCCCTTCCTCTGCAAGTGCCGCTGCCACATCATCCTGCGTGCTGAGCGGGTTGCACCCAGTGACAGCAACTTTTGCGCCACCGGCTACAAGTGTTCGGACAAGAACTGCGGTTTCCTTTGTAACGTGCAGAGCCATTCCAACAGTCAGCCATTTGAGAGGCTTTTCTTTTTCAAACCTTTTTTTTACCTCTAACAGCGCGCCCATTGACTGCTCTGCAAACTCAATGTTTTTCCTGCCCTGTTCTGCAAGCTTTATGTCTTTTACTTCAAACCCGATTTTTTCACCCAAATAACCGAACACGGAAAAAGCTTTAAAATGAACAATTGTGGATTTTTTTGAAAGCTGTCATTTCCCTTTTTTGAACGCTGGAAATATTTTGATATAGTCTCCAAAGGTTTTTTTTCCACCTGCTCTTATGGCCTCGTGTGCTGTGCGCACGTCTTCAATGGAGTAAAAAGCGCCTGGGTTGAATTTTTCCACAATTTCAGTTATTTTTTTTACATTGTTTCTTGCGGTCACAATGAAAATCATTTTCACGCTGCCCTTTACTCCTTGCGCGTCAATGCTTGTGACCTTGAACCCGTCCGCTTCAAGTTCTTGGATTATTTCTTGCGCAAATTTTTTTGTGAAAACCTGTATCAGCACCATTCCAAGCGAGAGCTTTTCCTCAATCTGGAGCCCAATGAATGTGCCTGCTGCAAACCCTCCAGCGTATGCAAATACATACAAGAAATTGTCAATGTTTTTTACGAGTGTGCCGATTGCAAAAAGCCATATCAAAATTTCAACAAAACCTATTGCCGGCGCAAGGTATTTGAAGCCGCGTGAAATAAAAATGACCCTGATTGTTCCAAGGCCTACATCAAGGGCCCTGGCCACAAAAATCAGGAGAGGCAAAATTATTATGGAAAAAAACTCGGAATTAAAAAACAAGGCAATTTCGCTTGACATTAAACCAAGCCTTTATCTTGACCTTAAATACTCCATTCTTGAAATGCAGTATTCCTTGAAACCAGCGTTTGAAATGCTGTTGCAAAGCGCTGTTTCATCTTCATCATTCATCTGCTGGTTATAGGTCACCAGGTACTGATAATAGCATGCGTCTGCTGCCTGAATGTCTTGGTTGAATTCTGAAATGGAAACCGTTTTGTTTGGCGCGCTGCTGCATGCATTAAGGTTTCCTGTTTTTCTTGCAAGCGTTGAAAAGCAATCAACCAAAAATTTGTCGTCAGCAATTGGCTTGCAGAAATCAGCCGAACTGCCCGAATTTACTTTCAAAATGTACTTGTCATTGTAACAGGTATTGTATTCCCTTGCCTGTGCCCCGGTAGGGTTTCTTTCAAACTGGAAGTTTTCAATGTCAAGTGTCCACTCGCATTCATCAATTAGCTTCGCTGGAGGCGGCACCGGTGGGAAATCAGGCTCTGGGGGTTCAAACAGTTTGGTATCTTGCGGAGACAAATCAGGGGGATTAAACGTGTCTTCAGGAGGTGGTGCCTGGGTTGTGCATCCGCTGACAAAGAAAAAAAACGCAATTGCAGAAGTCAAAAAAAATTTTTTTTCCATTGCAACTAAAATCTTTTAGTTAGATGTTTTATTTAATGCTTTTGTTTTGCAATTTTTTGTAAGTTTTGACCATGGAGTGCTTTTTTTGGCAAGAATTTTGCCGTTAAAAAATTAAACTCGGAAAACTACGCGGGGGACGAGATTCGAACTCGCGCATCCTTTCGGATACACGCTGGCCGGATTTTTTTCGCAAACCTTTTTGTTAAAAAGGTTTTTTCGCGAAGCCAATTTTTCGCAAACCTTTTTGTTAAAAAGGTTTTTTCGCGAAGC
>JACPKT010000030.1 GCA_016186855.1 Candidatus Iainarchaeum sp.
CTTGCACGGCCAGGAGCTTGCAGACGAGCTTGAAAAAAGAAAGGGCGGCCGCCCAAGCCCCGGCACAATTTACCCGGCACTAAAAAACCTCAAAGAGGCTGGCCTGATAAAGGAAAAAAAAGATGGCAAAAAAATCTACTATGTGCTAAGCGGGGAAGGAAAAAAGGCGCTGAAAGTTGCAAAGGGGCGCTTTTGCAGGGCGTTTGTTGGCTGCTACTAGCAAAAACCCAAAAAGAATTAAAAAATCTTTTTTGCATTTTTTGAAAAGCATGCATTCTTTCAAAAAGCACGTTCTTGTCTGCACGAATGAAAAGCCGCTTCACTGTGCGCAAAAAGGCGGCCTTGAAATCCTTTCGGCGTTCAGGGACGAGGTGCAGAAAAGAAATCTTGGGGCAGAAATTTATGTTTCAAAAACAGGCTGCACCAGCCAGCACCATTGCGGCCCGACAGTGATTATTTACCCTGACGGCGTGTGGTATCGGGAAGTGAAAGCACAAGACGTTCCAGAAATAATTGAATCCCACTTGCTTGGCGGAAAGATAGTTGAAAGGCTGCACAACAAGGAAATTGGGTTGAAAAAGTAAAGTTTTTTTTTGGCGTTTTTGCTTTAAATAAACGTGTGTTCNNNTGTTTTGCTGGGGGGTTGGCGATTTTTTAATACAGAGGACTGTTCGAAAAATCGGGAACATTCAGGCGCTTGCATTCATTGGAATCATTGGGGCAATTTTTTTGCTGCCTTTTGTGTGGAATGAGATTCCACTATTTTTTTCCACCCAAAACGCAGTGTTGCTTTTGGGGCTTGGGGTGATAAATTTTTTTGTAGCGGTTTTGAACTTTGAGGCGCTAAAGCAGGGAAAACTCTCTGTGATAGACCTTATTTTGGCGGTTGAATTGCCCTTGACAATCCTTTTTGGCCTGGTTTTTTTCCGTGAAAGCCTTTCTGTTTTTCAGTCTTTAATAATTGCAGTGATTTTTTTTGGGATTATCCTAACTTCAATCAGTTCTTTTTCAAAAAAAATTTTAAAAAACCTTGAAAAAGGAGTGCTTATTGCCCTTGCCACTGCTATTGGAATGGCGCTTGTAAATTTTTTGACAGCGGCGGGGTCAAAAACAATTTCCCCGCTAATGGCGATCTGGGTTCCATGGCTTGTTTTCACCGCCGTTTCTCTTTTTTATCTTTGGAGAAAAAACAAACTGAAAAATTTTGTTGAAAACGGCTTTAAGCACAAAAAACTTGTTTTTTTAACGGGATTTTTTGACACCTTTGCATGGGTGTTTTTTGCAATGGCTGTTTTTCAAAACCCCTTGTCAATAACAACTGCAATTACTGAAGCTTTTCCAATAGTTGCAATGTTCCTTGGATTTTTCGTGAACAAAGAGAAGATATTTGGCCACCAGCTGCTTGGGGCGACTTTGACACTGGCATGAATTTTTGTTCTTGCAATATTGTACAAATAATTTCACAAAAATTCTGTTAATTCAATCAAAAATTTTTGCCCACTCGAATTTTTTTCTTTTTTTCCAGTCTCCTTTGTGGTAAATGTAGCTTGCAATTGCAGGAAGGACCGTTGTTGCCTCGGCATACACCATTTGCTCGTTTGAGCTGTCAACTTTTCCCCAAGAGTTTGCCTCCCTGAGGGTGGAGCTCGAGCATGCCCCATCCCGTGCATCCGCAACGGTTATTTGCACGGCAAATTTGTGGGGCGGAACGTTTTTTCCAAGCACTTCAGCGCAGATTACTGTGTCCTGTGCAAAGTTTTTTGGCACGCCTCCGCCAATTATGAATAAACCAGTATTTTTTGCCTTAATTTTTATTTCAGTTAGCTCTTTGAAATCTTTCACTGAATCAATTGCAACATGAGAGTTTTCTTTTCTTTGGGCCTGGTGCATTACCAGTCCAAAACCCGCGCTTGAATCAGAGAATGCAGGGCAAAAAATCGGCACATTGTTTTCAAAAGCCATTTGCACCAGCGAGCCATTTTTTTTCGCGTTTTTTTTCAAGTATTTTCCCATCTCTTTAATGAATTCCCTTGAAGAGTAATTTCTCGGCTCAATTGAATCCGCGATTTTTTTTATGGCCAAATCGCAATCTTGCAGCTGTTCCTCGTCAATGAAAGTGTCATAAATCCTGTCAATGTAGAGCTCGCGAAGCATTTTGTCATCAATGTTTGGCGTTCCCTGGTAGTGCCGAAATCCGAGCGCTTCAAAAAAATCCATGTCAACAACCGTTGCACCTGTTGCAACAATTGCATCCACCATGTTGTATTTGACCATGTCAGCGTATATCTGCATGCAGCCTGCAGCGCTCGTGCTCCCTGCAATTGTCAGCCAGATGCTGCAATTAGGGTCATTAATCATCTTGTTCAATATTTCTGCTGCGCCAAAGATTCCCCTTGCGCTAAAAGACATGTGCTTCATTGCTTCAACCATTTTGGTCGAGTCAAAACCGGTTATGTCGATGTGTTTTACTTCTTTTGACAAAAGCTCTTTTTTTTCCTGCTTCAATTTTTCCAGCCTCTAAGGATTTATTTTGATTATTCATTAAAAAACTTTTTATAGGATTCGATTGCAGGTTATTTAATGCTTGAGATACTTTTTGTCATACTTACGATTTTGGGTTTGATGCTTTTTGAAACAATTTCCTCCATTGACAATGCGGTAATCAATGCGGATGTTTTGTCCACAATGTCTGAGAGGGCGCGAAAGTGGTTTCTGGTGTGGGGGCTGCTTTTTGCAGTTTTTTTGGTCAGGGGCGTTCTTCCATGGCTTATAGTGTGGGTGGCAAACCCTTCCCTTTCCCCAATCGAGGCACTAACCGCCACCTTTAGCTCTGACCAACTGGTAATTGAATCAATTGAGCAGTCAAAGCCAATCCTGCTCATTGGGGGCGGCATTTTTTTGGTTTTTTTGTTTTTCCACTGGCTTTTCATTGAGCCAAAAAATTTTGGGATTTTTGTGGAGCGGCAAATACAAAATTTCAGCTTGTGGTTTTTTGCGGTTGTATCAATTTTGTTAACGATAATTGTATGGTTTGCAATTCACATAAACTCATTAATGGCTTTTGGCGCAGTTGTGGGCTCAACGGCTTTTTTCATAACGCACGGGTTTAAAGAAAACGCGCAAGTTCAGGAAAGAAAGCTTTTGGAAAACAAAAAGCACTTGACCGATTTCAGCAAAATACTGTACCTTGAAGTGATTGACGCAACCTTTTCAATTGACGGCGTGATAGGGGCGTTTGCATTCACTCTGTCAATTCCGCTGATAATTTTGGGCAATGGTTTGGGGGCATTTGTTGTAAGAGAACTCACCATCCACAACATTGAGCGCGTGAAAAAGTACAAGTACTTGAAAAACGGTGCAATGTATTCAATTTTCTTTTTGGGCTCAATAATGCTTTTGCACAGCTTTGGAATTAAAGTGCCGGAATACATTTCGCCGATAGTTACTTTTGCAGTGATCGGCTACTTTTTCTGGAAATCAAAAAAAGAAATAAACCAAACAATAAAATCTGGAAAAAAGAAAAAATAATTCTGGCTTTTTTTTTGGAGTGCAGGCGCCACAAAAACCAAGTAACCAATTACCAAGTAAAGCAGTATTATAAAAAAACCAATTTTTGTCCCAAGGCCCTTGAATTTGTTTTTTGAGGCAATTTTTAAAAACCAGTAAAGCTCTCCTGCAAGTGCAAGGAAAGTGCCTTCAAACAGCCACGACATGGAAAAACCCAATAACTTGCACATGAATAAATTTTAATGAATTTAAAAAAACATTGGTTTATTCTACTGAAACTGTGTTTTCTTAAATCTTTGGAGGTTGAAAAAATGGAAATGAAAGGCTCAGATTTTGTATATGATTCCTGTAATGACTGCAAGGCTTTCAGCAATGAAAAGAATTATTTTTTTCACAATTTAATTACTGTGCAAACCCTTACAAAAGTTTCTTTTTTCGGTAAAAATATGTCCAAAGAGTGCAGAAAACAGTTATTACTGCAAGCGGAATTATTGTAAAACCCATTTCTAAAGCGCTTACTTTGCGCAAATAAATTCCCTGAATCAGGTCAATGGACGCCGTGAAAGGCAGAATTCTTGCAATGAAGTCAAGGAATGGCGGCATGAATTCTATCGGGACAATTATTCCTGAAAGAAAAATCATTGGAACAATCAGCAAAAGCGAGGTGAAAATGCTGTTTGAAGTGGTTTTCATGAAGTTTGTAATCCATATTCCGATTGAAGCAAAAGCTAAGGCAGAAATGAATACTGCAAAGAAAACTCCGAGAATATCGTTTGGAAGCAAAACCCCAAAAAGCAGTATGGCCACTGCAAAAATCAGGATTGTTTCAAAAAGCGCTATTATTGCCTGCCCAAGCATTTTTCCTGCAAGCCATGAGGCAAAACCTGTCGGAGAACTTTTCAGCCGAAAAATTATTCCCCAATTTTGTTCGTTAATCATGCTTGTTGAAGAAAGCAAGAGGCAAGTCAAAAGCAATACAAGCGCAATCGTAAACGGCACAAGCGCAGTCACTCTTGAAAACTCATACAATGGTTCAATGCTCACCTGCACCGGGCTTGAAAGAAACTCCGGAGAATAGTTTTTAATTGCTGAAAGCTGTAAAATCAGGCCCTCCAAGAGGTTTTTTGCATCTATTAGGTCTTGCCTTAAAGCCCTCCTTGATTGCGCGCTTTTTTTCAGCGCAATGCTTGTCTCATCAATTATTGACTGCAGTTCAAAAATGTTTTCCTTGAGCTCGTCAATGCTTTGTTTTGCAGTGTCAAGCCGGGAGTCGGCAAGCAACAATTTTTCAGTTGCAGCCAGCATTTTTTGCTCTGTTTCATTGAGGTCTGATTCAATGCTTTTCAGGTCAGAGTTTATTTTTTCAAGCTCTAAAACCTGTGCATTCACTGCATCGTGCACTCCTCCAATCTGGAGTGCAAGCTCTTCTTGGCCGCTTTCTTTTAATTTTGTTGAAGCATCGTCAAGAACAGTTAAAACAGGTGAAATGGAATTTTTTACCAACGAGACTTTTTCACTCAGGTTCTGGACAGTTGCCAT
>JACPKT010000079.1 GCA_016186855.1 Candidatus Iainarchaeum sp.
AACAATTATTGAGCACAAAAGCTGGTTTCCCGGGTAATCAAGCCCTTCAGAATAACTGCCGTTTGACACTGCAAGCATTACCGCGCCAAAACCGCTTGCAGCGCCCCTAAACCGTTCAATCTGTGCAGCCCTCTCACCCGAAGACATTTTTGGCCTTTGCTTTATTAGTTCCCGCGGGATTTTTCCAGACAAAAAAAAACCCACTGCCTCAAGCACGTGAAAAGAAGGAAAAAAAACAGCACTGTTTCCTGGAACCGAATTTACAATTTCTGCAATGTGCAGTGCAATTTTTTCAAACTCTTTTTCGCTTCTTTTGGAAAACTTGGTTGTAACATCTGTGACCAAGAGCCTTAAATGGTTTTCTTTTGGAAAAGGATTCCCATATTCTTTCAAAATTGTCCTGCCCTCTGAAAGCCCTAAAAGGTCAGCATACATTTTTGTGGGCAAAAGCGTTCCAGACATGAGAATGGTTGAATGGGTTTTCTCAAAAATGTCCCTTGAAACCATTGCAGCGTCAAGAGCCTGAATTGAAACAGAAAACTCTCCTTCAGAATTCAGCCTCTTTATTATCCGCACAGTTGCAGGCAAATCCAGCACCCATTTTTGCAAAAAATTTGAAACACCGACAAGGAACGATTTTGATTTGCCAGAGGCCTCAAGGAACTCCACGCCAGCTGAATTTAATTCGTCTGCAAAAGCCTCCAAATCCGTTATTTCTTTTAATTCGTCCAAAAGAATTTCTTTTGAAACAAGCGCTTCAACTGCGCCAGAAGAAACCCTGTTTTTTGCAACTTTTTTAATGGTTTTTTCCAACAGCTTGCACGAAGAGCGAAGCGCAACCAAATTCATCAAACGAAGCTCTTCAGCCGCATTTCTCAAAGAAATTGTGGAAAGACTTGACCCCAAAATTTTCCTAAGCCGCTCTGAAAGGTTGTGCGCTTCATCAATTATTAAAATCGTGTCCTCAAGTTTTTTGCCCATTCTCTGCAAAGTGACTTTTTGAATGCTTGGATTAAGAACGTGAAAGTAGTCGCCAATGACAACCTGGCTTTCTTTGGCAATCTGGTGCGCTACCTCATAAGCACACATTGGCCTTTCACCATCTGTGCCACGCATATTCACGGCCAATTCCTTCAACTCGTAATGATTTTTCACTGACCCGAAAGCGTTCTTTATTTTGTCCAAATAAATGCCTGCAATTTCTTTGTCTGATTTTGAATAACCAACTGCATTCTTATAGAAAGGGCACTGCTCTTTTCGCACGCGCTTAGAGCACACGTGATAAAAACCTTCAAAATCAGTGCTGCCCAACAACGGGTCAGAGCACAAGTATTTTTTTCCGACCAAGTCAACGGCCTTCAAGTTCAGCTTGAACTGTGAAGCCATTTGCCGCACAACATCAACTGCCAACTGGTGCTGTGAAATTTTTGGCGTGAGGAAAAAAACCGTTTTACCCTCCTGCAAAGCAAAGGTAATTGCTGGCGCAAGCGCGCTCACAGTCTTTCCAAGCCCTGTCGGTGCATGCGCAACCAAATGCTTTTTTTGCGAAAGCACACTTGCAATGTCCAACACAAGCTCTTTTTGCCCCTCTCGCACGCGTGGAAAAGGAAAAAAAACCTGGGAAAGATTCATAACAGCATTAAAAAAAACATGCTCTGAATTATTAAACAATTTGGAGAGTAAGTTGCCGATGCAAACGTTCACTCCCACAGCTCAAACTTTCGGTCATAGTGCGCGTGCACTGCGCGTTCAAATTCTTTTGAGCCGCGCAAAATCATTTTTTTTGAAAGCTTCAACTTTCCGCCTTTTAGTTCTGCAAAAATGTTTGCCTGCCAAGAGCCCAGGGTTTTTGGAAAATCTGTGCGGTAATGGGCTCCGCGGCTTTCTTTTCGCAAAAGCGCGCTTTCAAGCACTGCCTGCGCTACAAGCACCAGCGAAGTAGTGTCAAGGGCAATAACCAGTTCTGAATTTTTCTTCAACCCTTCTTTTACATTCATTTTAGGGATATTTTCTTTCAATTCCTGCAATTTTTCCAGCCCTTCCCTTAATTTTTCGCCGTCTTTGATTACGCCTGCGCACTCCCACATTATTTCCTGCAATTGAGTGCGCAGTGTCTGCGGGGCAGTAAAACCTCTATTGAAAAAAGATTCAATTTCCTTTCTTGCAGAATTAATTTCTATTTCACCTATTTCCAGCATTTTGTTTTGCTTTGCAAAGTCAGACGCATTCACACCAGCAATTTTTCCAAACACGAGTGTTTCGGCCAAGCTGTTGCCACCCAAACGATTTGCACCGTGCAACCCTCCAGTGGCTTCTCCGCAGGCAAACAGGCCGCTTAGGCCAGCAGAACAATCACTTGGATTCACTGCAATGCCCCCCATTGAATAATGAGAGGTTGGGGAGACCTCCATTTTTTCCCTTGAAATGTCAATCTTTTGGTAGCGCTCAAACTGTTTAAAGGTGTCAGGCAACCGTTCAAGGATTTTTTCTTTTGGAACACGTGTCAAGTCAAGAAATACTCCGCGGTTTTTTGTGCCACGCCCCTCGACTATTTCGGTGAAAATTGCCCTTGCAACAACGTCGCGCGCACTCAATTCAAGCATTTTTGGACTGTACTTTTTCATTAAACGCTCTCCACTGGCATTCAATAGCGTTCCCCCTTCAGAGCGCACTGCTTCTGTCACCAGCTTTCCAACAGCGCTCTCTGGCCACGTCATTCCTGTGGGATGGAACTGCACCATCTCCATGTCTTGTAGCTTTAAGCCATTTTGCAATGCAAGGTAACTCCCATAACCCATGTTTTCAAAAGGACGAGAAGAACTGTTTTTGTAAACGCGTGAATAACCACCCATTGCAAGGACGACACTTTTTGCCTGTAAAACCAAAAACTCTCCTTTCTTGAAATCAACTGCAAAACAGCCCAAAACTTTTCCACCGCTTTTAAACAAATGAGTAATGTAAGCGTTGTCAATTTGTTTTACCCCGAGCTTTTTTGCCTTTCGCACAAGCGCCTGCAGGATGGCGCGCCCGGTATAATCCCCAACATAACAGGTCCGGGGATATGTCTGCGCGCCATAAATGCGCTGTTTTATCTGCCCGCGCTCATTGCGAGCAAACTTTACCCCAAAATTTGCAAGCTCAATAACTGCATCGTTAGCATTCCTTGCAAGAATTTCAACCATTTGGGGCACGCCAATTTTTCCACCCTCTTCAAAAGTGTCTGCAGCGTGCACCAACCAGTTGTCTTTTTGAGTAACTACTCCAAGCGCCGCATTTATTCCACCGGCAGCAAGCCTCGTGTGCGCATCACCAAAACGGCTTTGCCCTATAATCAAAACATTTGTTCCCCGCTCAAAGGCCTCGATGCCGGCACGCAAACCTGCAGCCCCCGAACCACAAACCAAAACATCGCAAGAAATTTTCTTTAAGAGAAAACTCATTTCTTTTTCACCTTCTTGTACAAGTGCATATTCGGCAACTGCAAAATCAGTTGACACTTTTGCGCCATTCTATAGAATGGCGCTGGCTTCGCAACGGATTCCCGCATAATTGATTTTATGCCAATTCACTTCATTCAATGGCATTTCCACAATGTATAACCACAGTCATATTTTTCCCCTAACTTTCTTATACAAGTTCATGTTTGGCTTTGTAAGGTTTTTTGGGTTCAAAAACTTTTTTGCATCTGCTTTTGAAACATAGCCTTTTTGCACGGCAAGTTCTTTGACAGAAACATTTTTTGCAAGCGACTCCTTCACCAATTCTGCAACCTTTTCATAACCAATCAATGGGTTAAGCGCTGTTGCAATCGCGGCGCTATGCCCGACATAGTATTCACACTTTTCCCTGTTTGCCTTGATTCCCTTAACGCAGTGCCTTGCAAAAATATGGCAACAATTCCTCAAAAGTTTCAAAGACTCAATCAAATCGGATGCAATTAAAGGCATGTGCGTGTTAAGCTCGAGAACCCCGTTGGCACACGCCATGCTGACTGCTAAATCGTTGCCAAAAACCTGCAGACAGCACATGTTCACGCACTCTGGAACAGACGGGTTCACTTTTCCAGGCATGATGCTTGAACCAACCTCAACTGCAGGCAAAACAATTTCGTTAAAACCAGTTTTTGGCCCCGAATTCATTAACCTCAGGTCAAAGGCAATTTTGTTCAAATCCACTGCAAGCAGTTTGAGCGCACCAGAAACAGAGGCGGCATCAGTCAAAAACTGGGTGGACTCAATCCCGTCCCTTGAAACAACAAAATTTTTTTTAGTGAACCGGTTCAAATGCAAAACAACTTTTTTCCTAAATTGCGCAAATGTGTTGAGCCCTGTTCCAACAGCCGTGCCCCCGATTCCAAGCTCGCGCAAAAAATTCTTTGAATTTTCCAGCCGTTGCCCGTGCTTTTCAATAGCCCTCACATATGCCCCAAACTCTTGGCCCAAAGTTATTGGAGTCGCATCCTGCAGGTGCGTTCTCCCAGACTTCAAAATGCCGGAAAATTCGTTAGATTTTTTTTTCAATTCCAAGTGGAGTTCTTCAAGCGATTCTATTAACTCTTCAATCAGGTTAAGCGCGGCAATCCTTATTGCAGATGGAACAACGTCGTTAGTGCTTTGCGAGACGTTGACGTCATCGTGTGCATCAACAACTTTTTTTTTGCGGGAACCTGAAAGAATCTCGCTTGCACGGCTTGCAATGACTTCATTCACATTCATGTGCGTTGGGGTGCCACTGCCAACCTGAAACACGCCCAAAATGAACTGGTCGTCAAACTTGCGCGCCAAAATTTCGTTGCATACCTGCACTATTGCATTCTTTTTCCCTGCAGAAAGCTGGCCCAGCTCAAAATTTGCAGTTGCAGCAGCCCTCTTTATTTGCACAATTGCGTAAATCAGCTCAAGTGGCATTTTTTTTTCATTGATGCGAAATATTTCATCCGAGCGCACAGTGGAAATGCCATAATATGCACCTGTCGGGACCTTTTTTTTGCCAAAAAAATCAGATTCAACCCTGAAAGACTGCATGACAAGATTAAACGATGAAAGCTTTAAAGAGTTTTTTGGTGCACAACTGGCTATTTTGCCGGGTTCAGCAAAGCACTACTCCTTTTGCTACCGTAGTTTTTCAATATTTTTTAATCCTTCAAGATACTGTTCTTTTGTCATATTATTTTTTATGCCCAGTTCTGCCAATTTGTCCATCATTTCACTTATTGTTAGGCCGGCTTTTTGTGAAGCGAGCCCTATTGATATCTTACCTTGCTTGTATTGCTCTATTGCAACCTGCAATCTGCCTTTCCCCAAAAGTGTGCGAACAACTTTTGCCTTGTTAATTTTTTCTGCTTCTGCTTCCGCTTTGACAAAGTCCAGGTCATCTTTCTCCAGCCTAATACTTAATATTTTTTGCATTTTTTCACCTCAAATTATTTTTAATTTCATCGATTATTTCATCTGAGTACCTTCCAAAATACGAGAGCTGCCTTAATTTTAACAGCGCCTCTTTTTTGTTTAATTTTTTTTCCTTGTTTATTTTCAACAAAAATCCTATTGCAGAAATATATTTTATTTGAAGAACCACGCAAGCTTTCATGGCGCTGTAATCATCTGTTGCGACTAAATCATAATTGTTTTCAAGACAAAGTGCCAGTGTTTCAGCCTCACCTAAATGTAGTTTAAAATCTTTAGCTATTTTTTCAACGAATTCATTATCCTTGACTTGCACAGATAATATTTTGTTTTCTTTTATTCTTTCACCAATCAGCAATGAATCAAATGAGCCTTTTCTAGTCACTTCTTGCAATACTGTTGAAGAAATAACGGGTTTTTTTGACAAGCTTTCAAGAAATAAATCCAGCAACCCCACTTTTGCAAGCAAAATCAGAGTTGAAGCGTCAAGAACAATCACGTACTACAATATATTACAAACGTAATATAAACATTGTCATTTTGTTTCCAAATTTTAACCAATTTATTTTGCCGAGTTCAGCAAAGCACTTACACTGCGCTCTTCGTGGATTGCCAAAATTGCGTCTGCAAAAAGCCTTGCAACGGACAGGACAGTGACTTTTTTTATTTGCTTTTCTTTCTGGAGCAAAATCGTGTTAGTGACAACCACTTCTTTTATTTCGCTTTTCTCAAGATTTTGCATGCAGTCGCCTGCAAAAACTGGGTGGGCACAGGCAGCAAAAACCCCGAGCGCGCCGTTTTCCTTCAAAGCCTTTGCGGCATTGACAACTGTTCCACCTGTATTGATTTCATCGTCAACTATCAGACAATTCTTTCCCTTAACATCTCCAATCAAGTGCAGTAATTCCGCAACATTGGGTTTTGGCCTGCGCTTGTCAATTATTGCAAGGCCAGCGTGAAGGCGCTTTGCATAGCTTCGCGCCCGCTTTGAAGCGCCAATGTCTGGTGCAACAATAACCAGGTTCTTTAATTTCTTTTTCGCAAAATAATCCACAATTACAGAGCTTGCATACAAAAAGTCAAGTCGAATGTCAAAAAAGCCCTGTATCTGGTCAGCGTGCAAGTCCATTACAAGGCAACCGTCTGCGCCAGCGCGCTCCAAAAGGTTTGCCACCAAGCGAGCAGTGATTGGCTCATGCACGTCAGCTTTGCGGTCCTGTTTTGCATACCCAAAATAAGGAATCACTGCAGTAATGCGGCCCGCCATTGAGCGCTTGCAGGCGTCAACCATTATGAGCAATTCCATCAGATTATGGTTTGCTGGAAACCCAGTGGGCTGAATCAAAAAAACATCCCTGCCACGCACTGTCTCAACAATATTCACATAGGTTTCCCCGTCAGCGAAATCCTTCACAACAATTTTCCCCAAAGGCATCTTCAAGTGCGCTGCAACCTCTCGCGCAAAAGGCTCGTTTGAACGCCCCGAAAAAAGCAGTATTTTCTTCACCAAGAACCCAATAAAAACAATTTTGAAAGAATTTTTATAAGTATGTTAAAGGAAAAAAATCTGATAAGTTTAAAATCAATCAGCCAGTTAAATTCTTTACAATGCCATCAATCCAAAAAATTTTTGCCCGCCAGGTTTTTGACTCACGCGGCTACCCGACAGTTGAAGCAGAAGTGCACACAGAAAACGGGTTTTTCAGCTCAATTGTTCCAAGCGGCACAAGCGCCGGAAAACACGAGGCACTGGAATTGCGAGACGGCGGAGCCGAATATTTTGGCAAAGGCGTAAAACAAGCAGTTGCCAATGTTAACACAAAAATTGCAAAAGCCCTTTTTGGAAAAGACCCTTTTTTCCAGAAAGAAATTGACCAGGAAATGATTGAACTGGACGGAACACAAAACAAATCGGCGCTTGGCGCAAACGCGATTTTGGCTATTTCAATGGCTTGCTGTCGGGCAGGCGCTGCTGCAAAAAAGAAAGAACTTTTTGAACACATTGCCGGCCTTGCAGAAAGCAAAAAAATTTCGCTTCCCTGGCCCATGATGGTTGCAGTTTCAGGCGGAGCGCATGCGGACAAGTCCACTGATTTGCAGGAATTTATGATAATGCCAAGCGGGGCAAAAAATTTCAACGAGGGAATGCGCTTTGGGGTTGAAACATATCACGCACTTGAAGGAATTTTGAAAAAAAAAGGAATGCACACAAACGTGGGAAAAGAAGGCTCTTTTGCACCCACGATCAAATCAAACGAGGAAGCTCTTGAACTCATTGTAAAAGCAATTGAAGAGGCAGGCTATTCTGCAGGGAAAGATGTTTCAATAACAATTGATGCCGCCGCAACAGAATTTTTTGACGGCAGAAATTATTTCCTCAAAAGCGAGGGCAAAAAGCTTTCGGGCCAAGAACTCGCTGACTATTATGGGG
>JACPKT010000082.1 GCA_016186855.1 Candidatus Iainarchaeum sp.
AGAGCCTGCTTTGAACCTGAAGCTTTGCAACGCGCATTGAAAGCGCGCCATCAAAGCCCGCCCCAAGACAGCAGGGGGCAGAAACAAAGATGAACCGCGACCCGCTCATTGCAGCAGCTTTCCGCAGTTTCATCTGGAAGTCAGCGTAATAAGAAATGCTCGCGCTTGCAGCGTACGGCACGTTGTGCGCTGCAACAATTTCCACAATGGGCTTTCTTTCGGTTTCTTTTCCCTTGTGTGCTTCTCCGACAGAGCTGGTAGTAGTTGCTGCGCCAAAGGGAGTTGCACCGCTTTTTTGCACGCCAGTGTTTGCGTATAATTCGTTGTCGTAAGCAACATAAATCACGTCATCCCCGCGCTCAAGCATGCCACTCAGCGCCCCAAAGCCTATATCGTACGTGGCTCCATCCCCGGCAATCACAACTACTTTTGTGTGGTCGTTTCCCTTGGCTTTCAGCGCGGCTGCAACCCCGCTTGCAACTGAAGGCGCGTTTTCAAACAAGGAATGAATGTATGGCACGCGCCACGCAGTGCGTGGATATTGTGAAGAAGTGATTTCCATGCAGCCCGTTGCATTCACAACAATAATGTCCGACCCCAAAGTGTCACACACTTGTATTAAAGTGGTGGACGGAGCGCACCCCGGGCAGCCGGCGTGGCCCGGCGCAAACAAGTGCATTTCTGACTGCTTGCTCATTTAGCACCCCA
The DNA here is from genome assembly GCA_016186855.1 of Candidatus Iainarchaeum sp. Taxonomy (GTDB): domain Archaea; phylum Iainarchaeota; class Iainarchaeia; order Iainarchaeales; family GW2011-AR10; genus JACPKT01. Next base: position 709 of record JACPKT010000082.1, read on the forward strand.
CGTTCATTGAAGAGAGGCTTTTTGTCGCAATCCATTCGTGCAGGGGCCCATCTTGTTTCATTTTCTCAAACAACCCCATTATTTCATCATGCTTTATTCCTCTGCCACCAAGGCCTCCAAAAAAGCTTGAAACAGTTGAATTCGTTCCGTTTAGCGCGGCTGTAACTTCTGCGTAGACTGGCGGCGTGCCGCCGGCGCTTATGTCGCGCTCGAGCACTCCGACTTTTTTTCCTTCAAGGATTTTTTTCAGCTCTTCTTTTGGGAACGGCCGAAACACCCTCAAATGCAATGCCCCGACCTTTTCGCCTCGCTCTCGCAGTTTTTTCACTGCAGCAATCGCGTTGTCCATTACGCTTCCAAGCCCAACAATTATCCTGTCTGCATCTTCGCAATAAAATTCTTTCACCAGCCCATACTCCCGTCCAAAAATTTTTCCGAATTTTTCCCCCGCCTCTTTAATCACTTCAGCCGATTTTTCCAAGTCCGCGTGCAAATCCTGCCGAAACATCTGGTAGTGTTCTGGTGTTGCATACACGCCCATGCTTACCGGGTTTTTTGGGTCAAGGATTATTTTTGGATTAAACGCTGGAAGAAATTTTGCAATTTCTTTTTTTTGCGGAATGTCAATCTGTTCTACCGCGTGGGTCAGATAGTGGCCGTCAACGCACACCATTACAGGGATACTTGTTTTTTCGGAAATGAAAAATGCCTGAGGAACAGAATCAACTGCTTCCTGATTGCTCTTGCAGTAAATTTGTATCCAGCCGCTGTCGCGCTGGCTGATTGAGTCCTGTTCGTCATTCCAGATGTTTAGCGGAGAGCTTACTGCACGGTTTCCTACAACCATTACCATTGGAAGGCGCATTCCAGCAGCGCTGAACAAAACCTCGTGCATTAACAAAAGGCCCTGCCCACCGGTTGTGGTGAACGCACGGGCGCCTACAGCGCTTGCGCCCACAAGAGCTGAGAGCGCTGCAAACTCTGATTCAACCGCGATGAACTGCGGGATTTTTCCATTGGCATAATGCTTGTTCAACTGTTCTGTAAGGTGCGTTGTCGGAGTAATTGGATAACATGCGCACACGTCTACACTACAATTTGCTGCCACATCGCCAAGAGCTTTTGCGCCTTCAATTGTAACAAGAGCCATTTTAAATCGCCTTTTTTTTAGTTAGCAATTTGCTTGCAAGTAAATGAAACAAAGATCCAAACAAATATCCAAAAATTGCAAATATTAATGCAAGTAAAATAGCACCAATAAAACTAATGGCATCTGTGGAAAGTGAAGCGCCAAAAAACCCAATAATACAAAATATTATTGAACTGGTCGTGTTAAATTTATTAGGGCTTAAAATCATATTTTTTCACTAGCAATTATTCTTCCACCATTTTCATTTCAATGCATTTTACTGGGCACTCGTTTGCACAGATGCTGCAGCCCTTGCAGTAATTGTAGTCGATTTCAGGAACGGCTTTCGGGTCGCCCATTATTCCTTCAGGGCACATGTTCTGGCAGATGCCGCACTTGATGCATTTTTGGGCTTCGACTATTGGCATGAATGATTTCCACTCGCCAGTAATCACTTGTGTGGTTGTTCCGGGCTTTGAAATTGGCAAAATCATTTTTTTTACCTCGTGCGGGCCAGCGCGGTTTTTGCCAGCTCTTTTTTTTGCAGAATTTTGTCAAAGCATTCTTGGATTGTGAGAATGTTTGCGTCAATTATTTCTTTTGAAAACTTTCCCGCAAATTTTGCTTCAAGCGATTTTTTTATTGATTCAAGCCCTACGATGCCTGTGATTTTTATTAGCGCTCCAAGCATTACTGTGTTTGTGATTGGCTTTTTAAGATTTTTTAGCGCAATCTGGGTGCCGTCGATTGTGAAAACATTTTTTGCGGCAATTTCAAGTTCTGTTGCGCTTTTTGGCGTGTTGATTATTATTGTCCCGTTTTCTTTCAGCCCTGCTGTGACATTGACTGTTCCAAGAATTGATGGTTCTGCCACTACAACAATGTCTGGCTCTGCTATTTCCTCGTGGATTTGGATTGGTTCATTGCTTATTCGGCAAAAGCTTGTGACCGGCGGGCCGCGTTTTTCGCTTCCAAAAATGGGGAAAGCCTGCGAGAATTTTCCCTCCGCTGCCGCGGCCGTGGCCAAAAGCTCTGTTGCAGTTACAATTCCCTGCCCGGCCCTTCCATGAAACCTTAATTCAATCATTTTTTGCCCCTTTTTTTTGCAACTTTTAAATAAAGCGTCTAAAATCCTATTTAAAGGTTTCGTTGAATGCCATTGTAAAAAACGACGATTGCCAAAATATTTTTTTTGTTTTCTAAAATTTGAATCTGATTTCATACTGCTGGAAAAAAAGCACGACCCCCAAAATTACGACTATAAGCAAAACCAAAATCGCAATTAAAATGAGGATATTTATCAATAAGTGGATTTTTCTCTGCTCTTCTTTGAGTTTTTCCTTGTCAAGCTTTTTTTCATCTTCAATTGGCTTGTCAAAAAGCTCTTCTGCCACTTCTTTTTCTTTTTCAACCATAAAACTCTACCGTGCGCTTCCTGTTCTTAATCGCTTTTCCGATTAAAAAGGCTTTCTCTTTTCGTTTTTTCAAAAATTTGAGCGCCATAGAAGCATTTTTTGGCGAGACAAACAGCACGAGTCCGATTCCCATGTTGAAGGTGTGATACATTTCTGCTTCCTGCACTTTTCCGTTTCTTTGAATTAGGGTAAAAATTTTTGGCACTCTCCACGAACTTTTGTCAATTTCTGCGCCAATTCCTTTTGGAAGTATGCGAGGAATGTTTTCAACCAAGCCACCGCCTGTAATGTGTGCAATTCCCCGCAATTCAATTTTTTGCGCAAGTTTCAAAATAGTTTTTGAATAGCTTTTATGAACTGCTAATAGTTTTCGCAAAATTTTTTTGAGCCCCATTTTTTTGAGCAATACCTTTCGTGCAAGAGTGTAACCGTTGGTGTGAAGTCCGCTGGATGCAAGCCCTATTAGCAAGTCCCCACCCTTGATGCTTGAACCGTCAATTATTTTTTTTGCATCCACCACTCCAACCATGCACCCTGCAATGTCCACCTCTCCTTTTTCGTACACGCCGGGCATTTCAGCTGTTTCGCCGCCAATTAGCGGGCATGCGAGCTTTTTGCATGCAATGCTCATTCCGCGGACAATTTCTGCAACTTGTGCAGGCTTGATTTTTGAGGAGGCAATGTAGTCTAAAAAGAAAAGCGGACTCGCACCAAGCGCAAGAATGTCGTTTGAAGAATGGTTCACAATGTCGGCTCCTACAGTGTGCCAGGTTCCGGTCATTTTTGCAATTTTTACTTTTGTTCCAACACCGTCAATTGTTGAGACAAGCAGGGGTTTCTTGAATTTTTTCAGAAAAGAAGCGTTCAGTGCTCCTGCAAAAGAGCCGATTTCCTTCACAACTGTTTTGTTGAAAGTTTTTTTAACGTGCTTTCGGAGCCGCTTTACTGCAGCGTTTCCGGCATCAATGTTTACGCCAGCCTTTTTGTACGAATTCATGAGAATTCCTTTTTCCAGTAATTGCACACTGTTAGCGCTTTTTTATCACTTAAGCCCAGATAATTTTTCGGGTTTTTTACAATTTCAAGTTCTTTTTTTGAAAA
>JACPKT010000080.1 GCA_016186855.1 Candidatus Iainarchaeum sp.
CGATTAAAAGAGTTCAAGCAAATCTTAAAAAACTAAATTTGCCAAAAAATTCTTTATTATACAATGCTCCGATTTTTGTCGTTAGTGCTATTTCATCTTTAGCCACTAACAATCTTGGGTGGGCTTCGGTTGGCATTGTGTTAATGGGATTTTCTATTCCTTTAATTGTTGTAAAATCACTGAGGACAACTGTGAGAATCCAGTCAGATATAAATTTTTTATCAGAAAATTTGCAAAGTATTAATTCAGTTGGAGTTGGGCGTGACATGAATAGAATTCGTTCAAAGTATAACTTTTTTTATGTTAATCCAAAAACCAATGGAGTTATTTTAACAAATATTCTGCATGGAAATATCAAAAAAGCGCTTGGTACATTAAAAGGCGGTAATATTTGCATCTTTGACAAAAACACTGGCAAAATTTTTTATAAAGGTGTCGACAGAAGGTGGTCTAGATTAGACAGGCGAAGTTCTCAACGCCGCTCAGATGAAAGGAAAGAAACATTTCGCTGGTAAATCAAAACTCCGCCAAGCTCTTTTGCCCTTTTAGCGGGTCGCTGAAAGTTTTTTGTTCGAGTTCTTTTTTTGTTTTTTCAAATTCTTCTTTTGAATCGCAAATTATCGGCGTGCCGTATTTTCCTCCACCGCCGGGAATGTAGAGTACAAGGCCGTTGCGGAATGATTCTATTTTTTTTGCTACAATTGTGTTCACTTCCGCCAGCTCTTTTATTGAAACGTCAACCAAAACATTTATTTCGTTTCCAAAGCGTTCCACAAAATCCATCCAGACGCTTTGCACTGCCTGCGAGTTCACGTTTTTCACTTCCGCAGAGAGCTGGATTATTTCTGCAAGCGGCAGCAAATGCAGATAGGGAGGGCGAAAGGCGGGATGCACTCCTGTTTTTGTGTCTGCAAGCATTTCAATCCGGTCGCGCACGCCGCGCTTTATCTGCGAGCCGCACCTTGCGCATAAGAACCGGAACTGTTCCGCCTGCTTTAATTCGTATTGCGTAAAGCAGTTGTTGCACGCGGTCTTATGGTATTTTCCTTCCAGAGGGTTCAGGCCCGCATTAAGTTCAATCAGTTTCTCTTCTTTTTCTTTTAGTGCTTTCACTAAATTTTTGTAATCTGGTTTTTTCATTTTTATTCTGTTGAATTCGCGCCCAATCCTGTTGGGCCAGGGCGAGTGGGCGTCGCTTGAGCTAAGAAAAGAATACTTGTGGTTTTCTGAAATCGTGTCCGCAAAATCCGTGTCTGCTGAGAGCCCGAGCTCGATGAACAAAAGTTTTTCACCCATTTCCCCATAAGCTTTTTTTGCAGAGTCAAAAAAAGCGTATAAACCAGTGTAGGGTGTGAACGCGTGCGCGGGGCCGATAATTCCGCCGAATTCGAGAACCTTTTGTGCAATTGGTTCCGCGCTCAAATTAAGCTTTGGCCTGCCGCAGAGAACACAGTCAAGGTTTCCATAAGAAAAAAATTTTTCACGTAGCGACAGAGCGCTTGCAAAATCAGGCAAATAAATCAAGTGGTGGATTCTGTTTTTGTCCTCGACTTCCCCGCCGACAATGAAGAATGCGTTGCGGTTTTTGTCTGCAAAAACCCCGTTTTCTTCTTCAACAACGTTTTCTTTCAAGTGCGCAAACCATTGCTTGTGAAAAATGTCACCGGTTACCAGAACATGCAGTCCCTTTAGTTTTGCCTGCTCTGCAATTACGGGGACCGCCATGTTTTTGCTCACGCCGGCGGCAAACATTCCGTGCAGCTGCAGGTCACAGTTATAGCTTTTCATGGAATTCCTTCAAATTGGGATTCCCAAAAACTTTAACAAAAGAATTACTCCAACGCCTGCAAGCCCAAAAACTGCTGAAATTACCAGCGTTGGAAAAAAAGCCAGTTCAACCTTTAAGACAAAAACCAAAACAGCCCACGCAATTAGCCCCAGAACAGAATTAATTATAATTTTTTTTAAAAAAAAGAAAATCAACGCGGCTGCAATGATTAATACTATGCCGGCTGCAAGGATTTGCCAGTTGCCTGCCAAAGTGCTCGCAGCAGTTTCAATTCCTGCACTTATTCCATTTTCCTGAAAAAAAGCCACGCCCATGCATTCACCCTATTACCCTATTATTTTAATTGAATTATATATCAAGAGTTTTTTTAAATAACTGTGAAGTGGGGTTATGGAAGTAATCCAACATTATATGGGATATTATCGTCCTGTCGTAGACAGGGCAGGTATGGATTGCAAACTAACAAATTGGCAAATGAAACATAAAATCATTTTACTTGTTGCCAATTTGTTAATCCTTTCGTTTTTTTTAAATAACTGTGAAGTGGGGTTATGGAGTTTTCGCAAGACCAGAAAAAAATCGCGCACGAAATGTTTTTAGGGCCAAAAACCATTGAAGAAATCTCGCGCAAAGCAGGGCTATCCCAAAGCGTGGTTTCAAAAGAACTCAAAGAGCTGATTAAATTGAATTTTGTAGCGGTTTCCGGCTACCCTTCAAAGTATTACCTTAAAAAAGAAATCCAGTCAGAATTGGAGAGAAGAAAAGAAATTTCTTTAGAGGACAAAAACATGGTTCGGTTAAAGGCAATAATTGAAGTTCAAGCGCTTTTAGAAGAAAGTGCGCTAAAATCCTTAAAAGAAGTTGAAAACGCGCTCCGTGCAGACACTGATTTTACAATTTACGACATTTCAATAGCAAAGCCGCTAAAACAAGAAGAAAAGTTCTCAAGCTATCTTGAAGCAAACCTGTCAGTTCGGGATTTCAAGGCACTTGTAAAACTCATGTACTTTTTTGGCCCCACAAGCGTGGAAGTCCTAAAACCTGCAAAAATAGAGGTCTTGATGGCAGACCTACAAGAAGGGCTAATGGAAATGGCGGAAATGATTCAAGCATATAATTATTATATAATTAAATTAATGAATAAAAAAGAAATAGAAACATTCCAAAAACAACTCTTTGGCAACCGCTAAACCGGTTAACCAAAAGCGTGGCCTTCAACCACAGGGCTTGATTTCGCTTGCAAAAACTGCAAATTTCACGGTAAATTCGTGCAAAATTCTGGCTTTGAGAGAAGAGTAAAATAAGCAGTTTTCGACCAATGACGCAGGCAACTTCAACGATAAAAGAAAATTTTTCCCTTAAAGGATTCGTTATACATAAAGGTCTGAATCCTAAACCGAAACATATTTAAATAAAGTCGTGGAATCATATTAAAGTTGTATTAGCAGGAGCAATCCGAAAGATTTCGTTTCTTGTTGATACGTTTTTTTGTATGATTTGTGAGGTGAATCAAAACATGAAAGGTTTAAGTGTAAAAAAGGTAGCAGCAGTTGCAGCAGGAGTAGCACTCGTTGGTTCAGCATTTGCCCCAATAGTTTCTGCACAGCTCGACCTTCAAAAATCAGATGTGTTTAACGATAATGGGACACCAAAAGTTAAGATTGTAGTTGGATCAAATTCATTGCCCAGTGACGGAGTGTGGGCAGGAAACATTGCAGCAGCAATTGCCGAACAGGCAAGAGTTTACAGAACTGTAAGCGTAAGCGGAGCTCCAGGAGAAGGCGGAACCGGAACAGCTTCAGTAACCGATTTATCAGCAAAACTTGTGATTGGCGGAACAGTTTCATTTGATAACGCAAAATCCTACAAGTCAGGAGAGACAAGCGGAACAAGCGACATGAATTCTGACACTACTCAGGGACTAAAGGAATTTAGTCCACTAGAATTGACAGATTCTGCTTTAAAAAATCTAAAAAACGAGCAAAGACAAATAAAGTGGAACGGAAACAACTACACAAGAACAATAAAAGAAATAATAGGAATTCGGGCAGATGCTTTATTTGATTTTAAGGGAGATAGAGGGGCGGCAGACCTTGAATTGACATTAGATGGTTCAAATGATGTTAACTATGCTATAGACCTTGGTTCAGGAATACCAGTTTATGAATCAACTTCAAGCACTACAAAATTCACCGACGGCACAAACGACAACATAAAAATCCCGTTTTTTGGTGAAGAATATTTGGTAAGAGAAGTTGACAAATCAAATGATTTCATTAGATTAATAAAAGACCAGGGAAAACTATCTTTTGTTGAAGGCGATATAATAACGGGCTTAAAAGGAAAAAATTCTTTAGCTGGCCAAGATGTTTCAGTAAAAGTCGAATCAGTAACAGCTGGTGGCCCAGCAGCAACCACTTATAGTGCAAAATTCATTCTAATTGATGCTGAAGGAAACGAAGTAAATGTTTACACGGCAGCTACTGGAGAATCCTTGAACGAACAGTTTGTTGGTTCAGATGGAAAAGAAGCACTCGAAACGCTTGTATACCTTGACAGTATTTCAGTAGGGGCCTCAAGCGGTGTGGGGACAATTGACATAACAATTGGAACAACGCTCTTGGACTTGTACTCTGGAAAGGGATACCCATATGACTCTTCAAACACGACAGGCCAATACGACTACAAAACAACATTTTCTTATTCAAGCGACGGAAACTATGTCACAAGAATTACTATCGGAAACGACCAGCAAAGATGGACAAACTCCAGCGGAAGTGCGGGATATAATCAACCATTATATGCCCCTGATTCGCAAGCATTGACAAATACAGGAAAAACCGGAATAAGCGAATTAACATTCCTAAGTACAGTAGCAGATGAAACTCTTGGAAAGAATTTTTTTAGCATTGACTTCCAAGGATTTGAAAGCGATGAGCCACTCACAACAATCAAATTCACTGGTTCAGGGATATCTTATAGGGATGCAAGCGATAGGCAACACAATATTCCTTATTATATACTGCTCAGCAAAACAGGAAACACCTCGTTTACATTCGATGGAAAAACAATCTACTATAAATCAAATTACAATGCGGATGCAACTGATTTGGATGTAAACACAACTAATGGCGGAGCCATTAACGGTGTCAAATGGCTTGCAGCATTGGATGCGAACTTAGTTTATTCAAATTTTAAAGGTCTTGCGAGTGACGGTGGGACAGTAGATGTTAATGCAGGAAACAGTTGGTCTGGCACTATTAAAATCAATAATTTTCTTGATGTCAATGGAATGTATGGAAAAGTAACAGACACAAATGTTGCCACAAATGGCGCTGCAATTGATAGAAATGGAATTGGGATGAGGCTTGCATTTGATGGAAACATCACTTTAGCAAAAGCAACAATAAACAGCTCAACGGCATCCTCGGATTACTTAATCTCAAGTTGGACAGGCTCTGATGGAAACACACACAGGGATTTCTATTATGCAGATTCAGATCAAAACACATATGAAGCATATACTGGCGCATTTATTTCACTGCAAGGTGCAGATGATGTAGCATTCAAATACGCATTGTTTTCGGATAGGGGTGGTTCATCAGGAGACCTATACTTGCTTCTTGCAGGGACCGCTTCAGGATTGACAGGGACAACTTTCGATGCAAGATACGATGCCGACTTCAAATTGTTAGGAACTGATTTGGAAGAAAATACCGATATAAATGCACAAGTTAATCCACATGGAGATCCGCCAATTATAACTGCTGCCGTACCACTTTCTGGTCCAGATAGAGGTTATTATTGGCCAGATCTAGTTGATATGGGTGAAGGCTCTTCAGCAGAAACTTTTTATGTAGCCACCTTTTCAATTGAAACAACCGGTTCAACTACTACTGCGGCAGAAGCAACAGCAGACTATGACACAAACTTCTACATCAATACTGGAACTCATTTGGGTTTATCTTTCCCAAATACCAACCTGTCAGGGTACTCTTCTGACATAAATTTCAATATGTCAAATGTTGACGGCGCAGTAGAGTTTGGAATGGACGAAGACACTCAAACAACTACAAAGCCATCAGTGGCATATAATGATACCGGTGGAAAAATGGAAGTCAGTGGTGGAGAATATACGTTCGTCATTCCAGATGCACCAAGAAGGGTGGTCATTGTTGTGAAAACAGAAGGCACTACGACTACAACAACCGGAGGAGAAACCTTAATCGTTGCTGAAGGAGACACAGGCACTACAGAGGCAGGCACACAGATAACTGTGGAAGAAGTAACCTATAGTGCAAGTTGTACTGGTGCAGGCGGAAGAGAGGGAACTTGTTCTGCTAACCCAAAGAACTACTTTGAGCCAGCAGCGGTTCCAGAGCAAATGGTCTTCCTTGACACAGAGGCGCCTTCGGGAGCATTGGTCTTGGTCGGTGGCCACATGGTTAATCGCCTAAGCGCACAGATCTCTAACATTAGGGATTTGCTGACTGCTCCAGGAGACGGAAAAGACCCATGGCGGGACACAGACACAGGCAACTGGGTTGTTGCAGGCTACACTAAAGACGACACAGTCGCATCTGCAAGAGCATTCATTGCAGCAGTCGAAGACATTGACATGATGGGTTAAAAAACCTTTTAGGAAAAGGTTTGCGAAAAGTTGAAAAGATGGGATTTTTTCCCATCCTCTTTTTCTTTTTTTTATTTTATTTTAAGGTATAGTAAGCGACATTTATGCTTGATAGATAGCAAATGGTCTTTTTTTGTTCAATTTTTGTCTTTGCTATACTTTTGACCATATTAATTTTATTTGTTTGTTTCACGTTTTTTCATTAAGTAGAATAG
>JACPKT010000081.1 GCA_016186855.1 Candidatus Iainarchaeum sp.
GAATAATTTTTATTTTTTAAAAGACATTGAACCAAAAAAAGCCGCTTTAGCCTTAAAACAAGCGTGAAAACAACTGCTGTTGAGTCAAGCTTTTTCCGCTTTTGCAGTTTGTCAATTTTTAAAAAATCCTCGACTATTTTTAAAGCGCTTTCGCATTCTTCAATGACCCACTTGGAATTCTTTTTATTTATTGGAATCCGTCTTAATTCTTCCAGTAGTTCTCGGTTTAAAATAGGTTTTGCTTCCTGCAAAATGGAGTAAAAATAAAAAGGGTCTTTTCCCTGCAATTCTTTCCTTAAAATTTTTTCCCCAACTATTGTAAAATCAAACTTCCCGTTTTTTTTAACCTCAAAATTTTTTGTAGCAATAACCAAAACATCGATGTCGGATTTTGGTGTTTCCTCGTTTCTTGCAAAAGAGCCAAACAAAAAAATGCCCTTGATGTTTTCCAGAAATGGTTCAATTTCTTCCAAAATGCTTTTTTTAATGTCAACCGGTTGCTTTTCAAGAATAACAGTGACTGTCTGTCCGACCCATTTTTTCGGTGTGTACACTATACTACCATTCCCAAAAGGAACAACCTTTTTCACAACTTCGTCAAAAACGTCAAATTGCCTTATCATAGTATATACTCATGTATATACAAAATATTAAAATGTTTGCTTTTTCTAATTTTGGTTTTTATCCATTTTGTTAAAGCACAATTAACCCGAAAAGCAAAAATGTATTTTTAGCCTTTCGGCTTTGTTTGGCCCAACACCGCTTCTACAGTTTTTATTGCAAGTCCTGTAGCGTGACTTGGTCGGATTCGGCAGGTTTTTGTTTCTGCACAGGAATACTTGAACTTGCAAGCCCCGCATCGGTTTTTTGTGATTCAGTTAGATAAACTGTTTCCCCGACTTCGTACTCGTCTTTTATTGTTGCAACAGTGATGGTTAGGATTGGTTCTGGCTCTGGAGTTTCAGTTGAAACGATTTCAGTTGCTTTTCCACCGCTTGGGCTGGTTATGTCAACCACATAGGAGAGTGCAATGATTCCCGCAAGCAATCCTACTGCAAGAAGAAACTGATTCTCAAGGCTAAACTGTCCTTTGGCCATTCGTTTAAAGAAAAAGCAAACCCTGTATATAAACCTTTTTAAACCCAAGCCAGCTTAATTTTTTTTTTAGAATGCCTGATTTTGAAAATGCCGGGAAACAAATTGCAAGGCTTGTTTTAGAGGAGGGCTCTGTTTTTGAGGGTGTTTCTTTTGGCTTTCCAAAAAGCGCTGCTGGCGAAGTGGTGTTCAACACCGGAATGGTGGGCTATAACGAGTCATTGTCTGACCCAAGCTATGAGGGCCAGATTTTGTGCTTTTCTTATCCGCTGATTGGAAACTATGGCGTGCCAAAAAAAAATGGCAATGCGGGACTGGAAAGTTTTTTTGAGTCGGAAAAAATCCACGTTTCCGGCCTTGTCGTAAGCAATTATTCTGCGGTGCACAATCACTGGAACGCAGAAAAATCCCTTTCAGATTGGCTGATGGAAGAAAAAATTCCCGCAATCACCGGCGTTGACACGCGTGCACTCACAAAAAAGCTGCGCGAAAAAGGAGTGATGCTTGGAAAAATCCTGATTGACGGTGATGTTTCATTCGAAGACCCAAACAAGGAAAACTTGGTTCAAAAAGTTTCATGCAAAGAGCCAATAATTTATGGTAGCGGGAAAAAGAAAATTTTGCTTGTTGATTGTGGCGCAAAAAACAACATTGTCCGGTCTTTATTGGCGCGCAACTGCACTGTTTTGCGTGTCCCATTTGATTTTGACTTTTTTGAAAGCAAAGCCGGTTTTGATGCGATTGTTGTTTCAAACGGCCCTGGCGACCCAAAAATTTGTACAAAAACAATCTGGCACCTAAAGCAGGCCTTGCAAAAAGAAATCCCGGTTTTTGGAATATGCCTTGGAAACCAGCTGTTGGCCCTTGCAGCAGGCGCCGACACTTTCAAATTAAAGTACGGTCACCGTTCGCAAAACCAGCCATGCACAATTGCCGGGACAAAGCGCTGTTTTATGACTTCGCAAAACCACGGGTTTGCAGTAGACAAAAAAACCCTGCCAAGCGGATGGGTGGAGTGGTATTACAATTTGAACGATGGCACAAACGAGGGAATCCGCCACAAATCAAAACCCTTTATGAGCGTCCAGTTTCACCCAGAAGCAAGTCCCGGGCCGGTTGACACCGGGTTTTTGTTTGACGAGTTTTTGAAGGAATTGAAGTGAAAAATGGATTTAAAAAAAAAGAGAAAAAGCTTGGCGTAAAAAAAGTCTTATTGCTAGGGTCTGGTGCGCTTAAAATTGGGCAGGCCGGAGAGTTTGACTACTCTGGTTCTCAGGCCATCAAGGCGCTGAAAGAAGAGGGAATAAAAGTAATTGTAATTAACCCAAACATTGCCACGGTTCAGACTTCCAAAGGGTTTGCTGACAGGGTTTACTTTTTGCCAATCACGCCTTTTTTTGTGGAGCGGGTAATTGAAAAAGAAAAGCCAGGCGGAATACTTTTGGGTTTTGGGGGCCAGACAGCGCTAAACTGCGGGTTTGAGCTGGAAAAAAATGGTGTGCTCAAAAGATTTGGCGTAAAGGTCTTGGGGACGCCGGTTTCTGCAATTGAAAAAACAGAGGACAGGGAACTCTTCAATAAAGAACTGCGGTCAATTGGCTTAAAGGTGCCAAAAAGCATTGCAGCCGGAAGCGAACAGGAAGCAATCAAAGCAGCGCAAAAAATGGGGTTTCCGGTTATGGTGCGCGCTGCGTTTGCACTCGGAGGAAAAGGCTCCGGCATGGTGAAAAACGCACAAGAACTTGTGGAACTCTGCAAAAAAGTTTTTTCATTCACAAAGCAAATCCTTATTGAAGAATACATTGAGGGTTGGAAAGAAATAGAGTACGAAGTCGTACGAGACGAGTTTGACAACTGTATAACAGTGTGCAACATGGAAAACTTTGA
>JACPKT010000104.1 GCA_016186855.1 Candidatus Iainarchaeum sp.
ATAAGAAGAGTTATTTTGAGGGAGACAAAATGCTGGTAACCGCTTTTGCAAATAGTGGCAAAAAGCCGCTCAAAGATGGAGCCACTCTTTTGATTGAAAATGGCTCGCAAACTGTTTTAGAGGAAAAAATTTTTCCAAACAGTTTTGGGCTGTACAATTATGGGTACAAAATCAGTTCCCTTGACGTGGCGGGTGAAATAAGAATAACTGTGCGCGCAGCTGACGAGTTCCAAAACACTGGTTCAAAAACATCGACTGTTTTTTTTTCAAAAGGAAGAAGGCTTAACAGTGGGCTTGAAGTATCAGTTCTTTCATTGGACAAAGAAATCAGGAAAAACCAAGTGCAAAAAATAGAGGTGCTGGTAACAGACAAATCAGGAAAAAAGACCGGGGGCGCAAAGGTAAAATTAACTTTTTCCAAAGGCCCAAGCTGGGTTTTGGAAGAAAAAGAGGAAGGAATTTATGTCGGCTCATTTAAATTAAGTGAAACAGTTTTGTCTGGAGAACAGCAGATTTCGGTCACTGCAAAAAAACAGGTTGAAGGCGAAGAGCTTGAAGGAGAATTTGTGGAAAAAGTTTCTGTTCTGCCTCTTTCACTGAAGGTTTTTGTGAATGGGCTTGCAAAAGAAAGTTATGGCGCTGGCGATGCAGTTGAGCTGAAAATATTTGCAGTAGCCGCAGGACGGCAGGTTTTGGTAAAAGAAGCGAGCCTAACACTGGACGGACAAGAAGTGTTGCTGAAAAAAGAAAACGGTTTTTTTTCAGCAAAAATTATTTTTGGCGAAAACTCTCCACAAGAACTCCGTGTAAGCGCAGCTGACGAGTTCCAAAACAGCGGTTTTGTTGTTGTTCCAATTAAAATCACAGGCTACTCTTTGAATTATTTTTTTCAAAAAAACCTTTTATTGATTTTTGCCGCTTTGGTTATCCTGTCGGCCTCAATAGCGGTTTCAGGGTACTTTACTGCCAAAAAAGAAGAGCAAGAAAGGTTAAAAAAGAGGGAAAAAGAAATCTTTAAGGAACTGACGGCATTGCAGAAAAAATATTTTGAGGTGGGCTTTATGCAGAGGCAGGCTTACGACAAAATGGTTTTAAAATATGAAAACGAGTTAAAGGAAATCAAGAAAAAATTGGGCGGTGCAAAATGAAAAAAACTGTTTTGCTGGCCTTGCTTTTTTTTTCAGCAAACGCATTTTCAATAGGGTTTGAAACCGACAAGTCAGTTTATGAAAAGCTTGAAACGGTAATGGTGTCCGGCAACTGTTTTGGCACCGGCGCTGAAACAATTTCCGCAGTTTCAGACAGCTTTGAAATTTTTTCAAAACCTGTTGAATGCAAGCAGGACAAGACATTTGATTTCGAGTACAAAACAAGCTTTCTCGACCATTCAGGGGAATGGGTTTTGACTTTTTTTTCACAAAAAGAGCAGGCCACCAAAACTATTTTTGTGAAAGAGAAAAGGGAGGCGGGCTTTTTTCTGGTCAGGTTCTTGAGTCCAACTGAAGGAAGGTACCAGAGAAACCAGAAAATAATTTTAAGCGTTGAAGTGATTGATGCTGGAACCCGCATTGCAGACTCCCAAGTAGTCGGGTGGGGTGCAAAAGGCGAAAAGCTGGTCTTCCAAAACAACAGCACCGGCCAATACGTTTTAGAGTACATTATTCCTCTTGACTCTCCAGCAAAAGATTGGCGGCTTGAAGTTTTGGCCCAGGCAAAAAAAGGTGAAAATTTTTTCGGCGGAATAGGGCAGCTTGGCCTTTCAGTCGAACCAGCTCCAATCATACTTGAAGTGCTTGAACCCAAAGTATCCTCTTTTGAGCAGGGGGAAAAAATCGATTTTGATGTCATTGTAAAGTATGCAAGTGGAGAGCCGATAAAAGAAGGGCAGGTGTTTTTGCAGATAGGCGAAAACACACAAAATTTGGAGCAAATCACCCTCGAAAACTTTAAGGGAGAGTATTCAATTCCGTCAGGCGCAAGCGGTGCGCTGGAAATAGAATTAAAAGCAGTTGATTTTGCGCAAAACTCCGGCATCCAAAAAATCAAAGTTGTTGTAGGCTGTTCTGTCACCTGCATCGTAAGACAGTATGGCCTGATTGCAGTTGCAGCAGTGCTGATTGGCTTTGCCCTCACAAGAATTGTTTTAATGCACTATGGCTTTAAGGGCAGGCGCAAGCGGCTTGAAAAGGAAAAAGAAAAATTTGAAAACATAATCAGAGACCTTCAAAAAGAGTATTTTACAAAAGGCGTCATGCCTGCGAGCTCTTATAAAAAGAATCTTTCAGAGTACAAAAGCAGACTTTTACAGGTAGAGCAAGAGCTTTCAGATCTTAAAAGAAAAGAGCAGGTTGAATAAAGTGGTCAAATGAAAAACGCTGGCAAAAACGAAAACGGCGACAAAGCCAAAAAAAAAGGTTTTTTTTCCGGCCTGTTCGGAAAAAAAGAAAAAAAAGAACAAAGCCAGTTGCCGCCGGCCGGCACAACCATCGTTAAGGGAAAGGTAAAGGAAATAATGGTTGACTCGCCCCTTGACAAAAAATTCGAAGAGTACCGTTCCCTGAACTTGAAGATTCCAAAAATCATGCCAAAGCTTGAGGAAAAAATCCCAAAAAGGCTAGAAAAAAGTGCTTTAGAAATCGGGAAAGAAGAGCGCATTCGGCAAAAAAGAATGGGGAAAAAACTTGTCCTATTAATAATTCCAAGCGAAGAGTACCTCAAAAGCATAATCTACATTTTAAGGAACGCAAGCGCGTCTTATTCCAAAATCCTGTATATAAGTTTAAACGAGCTCTACGACAACCTTATCAGAAACCTTCAAAACAACGGCATTGACATAAAAAACTTTTACTTTATTGATGCAATCACTCGCACTGCTCAGACAAACATTGATGAAAAATCCAACTGCACTTTTGTCACTTCCCCAAACTCGTTGATAGAGCTAAGCCTTGCAATCAGCCAAAAAATTGACGAACTGGAGCCTGACCTCATAATTTTTGACTCGCTTTCCACGCTCTTCATTTACGAAAACGAGGCAACAGCTGTCAAGTTCGTGCACTCGCTCATTGGAAAAATGAAGGCAGTGGGCTGCGATTCAATCCTAACCTCGCTGCAGGGCGACGCAAAGCGCGAGGCAATAAAAGACCTTGGAATGTTTGTTGACGAGTTTTTGACAATGTCAGAGTACCAGCTTTTGGCATTCAGGCTAAAAACCGGCTCTGAACTTATCCCTAAAACAGGTTCAAAAGACGAACTGCTGAAAAAAGAAATGGATACAATATTTCCCCAGAGAAAAAAGCAGTCAATTCTTGAACAGGAAAAACAGCAAATTATCCAGGAAATGAAAAAAATAAGGCAAGAACTCGGGGGAATAAAGCAGGTCTCGCCATCACAAGATTCAATCAAAAAACTTGAAAAAAGTATCGAAACCATTGAAAGAAAACCAGTGCAGCTAAATGCTTTGCAGGTACAAAAAGAGCTCGCAGGCTTAAGGAAAGCGGCTTTTGCGATAAAGTTGGCGGGAAAAAAGCCAGACAAAAAAGTCATGAGCAAGGCAATTGCAAAATTCAATTCAAAAATAAAAATAATTGAAAAAAATTCAAAAACTCCTTCAAAACAACCCGTACTGCAAAAGCCGTCCGCAAAAGAAAAACTAAAATTGAAAAAAATCTTCCAGAAAAAAAAGCAATCCGAAAAACAGGTGACCACGCTCGAAAAAAAGCTCCAAGTGCTACGCCAAAAACTGCAAAAAGGAAAAATTTCCAAGGGAAAATTCGAAAAAGAAAAAGAAAAAATCGAAAAACAGATGAAAAAATAAACTCGTTGTCACAATATTTAAAAGAACAACTATTTAAATGTTTTTTTATCTAAATGTTTGTTATGGACACTATTACTGTCGTTGTTAATGATAAAGAGGAGCAAAATTTCAGGAAAGCCGCCAAACTGGTTTTTGGCAGTGGCAAGGGCAAGCTTGGGAAAGCCGCAACAGCGGCTTTGGGGCAGTGGGCGCAAAGACAAACAAAGGGAAATGAGGCCAAAATGCTTGAGCTCTTAGAAAAAGGGTTTAAGATGGGGAGGATAAAATACAAATTCAGAGAAGAACTGCATGAACGCTGAGCCCAAAGAATTTTTTGTAGATTCAAACATTTTGGTTTATGCATTTGATGAATCAGAACCAAAAAAGAGGCTTATTGCAAAAAAAATTGTTGAAGACATTACAAAAGGAGAAAAAAAAGGAATTGTTTCAAACCAAGTCCTCGGAGAGTTATTTTTTGCATTGACAAAAAAAATTGAAAAGCCGCTCAAAAAAGAAACAGCCCAGATTATAATCAACGGGTTAATTGATTCGGTTCACTGGAAAAAAGTAAATTATTCTGTTCACACGGTGAGCAAAGCAATAGAAATATCAATTAAAGAAAACTTGCCGTTTTGGGACTCGATAATCCTTGAAACAATGCTTGAAAACAAAGTTTTTGCAATACTGACAGAAAACACAAAAGACTTTGCATCAAGACAAATAAAAGCAAAAAATCCGTTCAAGTAAATGAAAATCAGCAAAATTCCTTACAGAACTTGCAGATTCTTAGCCCTCCGTAAAAATCTCTTGGTTGATGAATATTTCTATCCCGTGCTGGCCGATGTTGTAGGGAGTGAGTTTTCGCACGTGCTTTGAGCTTCGCAGTTTTAGTATTTCCATTGCGCGCTGGCGCAGGTTGTGGATTTTTATGTTGTAAAAAACTATTACCCCGTCAGCAAGAAATTCTTCTATTCCAGAGCGCGAGTAAACCCCGGGGTCTTGCTCGGTTTCGCCTAAAACAATGTTTATGGAATTATAGCTTTCAAGCGTTTCAAACAAGTGGCGAAGATACTGGCGGTACCCTTGCTCGTTTTCCATGAATGCAATTGAAAGCGCTGAAAGTGAGTCAACAACCACCCGGTCTGGCTTGAAGGGCAAATTGAACTGGAAAGGCAGGTCAAACTGGTCAAGCTCAATATACAGGCCGCCGCGCTCTCTTGTAAGAGTTGCCTCAACCGCCCTTGCAATAGTGAGCGGGTCGATTTTGATTATTGCAAGTTTTTGCTCGTCCTCCATTTTTTCAAGGTCCCAGCCATAGTTTTGCATCAGATTTTCACGCATTTTTTCAGGCTGTTCTTCAAGAGTAATGTAAACCCCCCTTTCTCCGTGGAGCGCGCCATTGTAGAGTGACTGCATGCTAAAAGTTGTTTTTCCTGTGCCGCATCCGCCGGACAAAAGCACTGTGTCGCCACGCTTTAGTCCTCCCCGCTCAATTAGCTTGTCAAAATCGCTCACCCTCAAAGGCATTATTTCCCTAAAAATTGTTTTTCTTGAACGCGCTTCAAACCCGCTAACCTGTGCGGTTACGGTTGTGTCAAAAAAATTCAGTGACTCGCTTTTTAGTTGCCTAGGGGGTTCAAAAACTTTTTCCATTCGCTTTTCTGTTTTTTCCAATTTTGCTTGCGGAATTTTTTTCTTCAGCTTTTCTTCTTGAGTGTTTTTTTTTCCAAACAAAAAGCCAAAAAAACCCATTTTCTTTTTTTCAGCAGCCCCGTGCTTTTCCTCTGTCAGCGTTTTTTTCCCCGCTTTGGCGGAGCCGACCACATCTTTGGCTTCAAAAGAATCCAGGCCAACATCACTTAGGCTTTTGATTATTTCATCCTCTGAAGTTGATTCAAGCATCCTTTTAGTGGCGTCCACGAGGCGGTCTTTTTTTTTGTTCATAAACAAGTAAAATTACGCAAAAAGTGCTATAAAAGAGTTTGTCAGCCCACCGGAAACTGGCCTTGAAAGCTATTAAAATTCTTTGAAAGAATTCTTTTTAATGAATCAAGGGTTTGTGCAGAAAGCAAAAGAAATCGCTAAAGAGTTGAAAGAGCGCGACCATTTCTTGGTTGTGTACAATCATGATGCCGACGGAATTTCTAGTGGTGCAATCATTGCAACAGCACTAAAGCGCTTGGGAAAAAACTTTGAGGTAAAAGTCCTAAAACAACTGTATGTTGAAGAAATCCGAAAAATTGCCGGCACAGCACAGAACTACCTTTTCATTGATTTTGGCTCTGGTCAGCTGAAAGAACTCAAAGAAATAATAAAAGAAAACTTTTTCGTGCTCGACCACCACCAGCCCCAAAAAGAAGAATGGCAGCACCACTTAAACCCGCTCTTATTTGGCATTGACGGCGGGGAAGAAATAAGCGCCGCAGGCGTTGCTTACGCAGTCGCAAAATGCGTTGACAAAAAAAATTCTGACCTTGCAGCGCTTGCAGTCGTTGGTGCCATCGGAGACATGCAGGACTCAAGCGGGCAGCTTGTTGGCTTTAACCGCGAGATTCTTTCGGATGCAGTTAGTGCAGGAGTAATTTCAACAAAAACCGGGTTGCGCTTGTATGGGAGAATTTCTCGGCCATTAATCCAGTTCTTGCAGTTTTCCTCCAGCCCAATAATCCCAATGCTTACAGCAAACGAACAGAACTGTCTCTTGTTTTTGCAGGGGCTTGGAATTGAATTAAAGGAAGGAGAGCAATGGAGGTGCTTTGAAGACCTTTCAAAGCAAGAACAGGAAAAGTTTTCTTCGGCACTAATTGTCCACATGCACAAATGGAACGTACCGGAGTGGAAAATCCAGTCGCTTATCGGTGAAATTTATTCGCTTGAAAAAGAGCACAAAAAGAGCCCCCTGCACGACGCAAAAGAATTTGGAACACTGTTAAACAGCTGTGGCAGGCATGGCTTAGCGAAAGTAGGTCTTGCAGTATGCATGGGGGACCGAAAAGAAAACTATCCCACAGCGCTTGCAATGCTTGCAGAGCACAGAAGACAACTGCGCGAAGGACTCGAACTCGTGAAAGAAAACGGAATCAAAGAATTTGAGGGCTTTTATTTTTTTGACGCAGGCGGAAAAGTCAAGGACTCAATCATTGGAATTGTTGCAGGAATGCTTTACGGAAGCGGCGTTATAGCCCCAACAAAACCAATAATTGCACTGGTTGAAAACAGCGACGGCTCGCTCAAAGCAAGCGGGCGCGCCACAAGCGAGCTCGTAAGGAACGGGTTAAATCTGGGCAAAATATTCAAAGAAATGCAGGTTGAATTGGGCGAAGGAACCGAGGGCGGCGGGCACCGTCCAGCAGCCGGAATCAAATTTCCAAAGCCAAAAAAACAAGAATTTTTGGCACTGTTAGACAAAAAAATAAAAGAACAATTAGCGTAAATAAAAAAGGCCGGTATGGAGAAAGCAAGGGCAATTGTGTTGTTGTCAGTTTTTTTGGCACTTTTTAGCGCAATATTTGCAATCGGTGACACCATTTCTTCATCAATGCCAACAGGACTTATTGCAATTCCAATTGATGTTGACGCAAGCGAGCTTGAACAATTCTTTGAAAACGGGGAGCTGAAGCCCGAGTACGTGCAGCAAATAAACGAAAACATTGACCAAATTCCGCCATTTGTTCTTGAAACGTTTGCCGAGGGCAAAACAAACGTGACATTTGTCACAAACGAAAACCAAGAACTAAAATTCAGCGTTGCAGTAAAAGACAACCAGGTTATTTCTGCCAAAGAGGGCTTTGAGGAAAACGCTGACGCAGAAGTGAAAGTGGATGAAAAAACAATTGAA
>JACPKT010000105.1 GCA_016186855.1 Candidatus Iainarchaeum sp.
ATCACAATGCTTTTATTAAGATTCAAAATAGTTGCAGGAATACTAAAATTAAAAAAACAAAAGGAAATCCACAGCCAAGCATACAGAATTGAAGCGGCTGGGCTTAATATTGATGAACCATTAAAACTAAATGAAGCCAAGCAAAATTTAAATGCAGCCCGCTGGAACGACATTGTGTTTGCACGAATAAAATCAATAAAAAAAATAAGAGTGGACCCAAAAACAAAAGTTTATGATTTTGAAGTGAATTCTTCAGCAGCGCCGTACCAAAACTTTATAGGCGGCTTTGGCGGCGTATGCTGCCATAACTCAGAACACCAAATGCTTTTGGCAGAAAAAGCAGGCGACATGGTGAAAGAAAAAAATATCAAACTCGTGATAGTGGATTCACTCACGGCACAGTTCCGTTCAGAATTTGTAGGTAGGGGAACACTTGCAGGTCGCCAGCAAAAACTAAACCAGCACATGAGGACACTGCAAAAACTTGCAGAAATGCACAACATTGCAGTGCTTGTAACAAACCAGGTAATGGAGCGCCCAGACATTTTGTTTGGCGACCCGACTGCACCAATCGGTGGGAACGTTGTGGCCCACGCTTGTCTTGACGGAAATTCCTTTATCCAGCTAAATGATGGAGGCATACAGCAAATGCAACACCTCAACCAAAACAACGCAATGGCTGCTGATTTAAACGGAAATTTTTTGGTTGAAGGTGCAAGAATTAGCTTGAAGTCAGCAAGGCCAGACATAAAAGAAGTGTTTGAAATTGACACCGGATACAAAATTGTAGCTTCAGGAGAACACAGATTTTTCAAACTTGATGGATTCAAAATAAAAGAAATTAAAGCTGTTGAAATCAAAAAATGCGATTACCTACTCCATGCAAAAACAATTGAGTGCGCCGGAGCAAAGCAAGCATTGCCAAAGCAAGAATTAAAAGAAATGGTGATAGTAAACCAGGCTGGGGCAGACCTAATAAAAAATTCAATGCAGCAAATGGACATATCGAGAAAAGAAGCCTGCAATTTAATTGAAATAACTCCGCGACAATTACGCAGGGTTTTAAACCAAGGCTACCCAACGGCAAAAACAAACATGTTATTGTTGGTAAAAGAAGGATTTGACAAAAAGTTGCTTGAAAATATTGACCAACACACTTCACACAAATTCAAAGAACTGCATGCCCCACAATTTTTCACAGAAGAAACCGCGCAAATAACAGGGTACCTTTTGGGGGATGGAAATCTCGACAAGCGCTCTGTTAGATTCCGGGACGCAAGAAAAGACGTTTTGGAAAGTTATGCAGGACTTATTAAAAAAACCTTCAAAGCAGACACGAACATCACTAAAATAAAAAACAAAAACTGTTACCAGATAAGCATTAACAGCAAAGAAATAAAGGAATTTTTTGAAAACATCAATAAAAACTGGACAAATATGGTCCCAAAATCAAGCCCTGCAATAGTGAAATCATTCATAAAGGGTTTTGTTGACGCAGAAGGCTCTGTTGACAAAAAAACCAGAAGGATAAGCATTGCGCAAAAAAACGAGCAAACCCTTAGGATAATCCAAATGCTTTTGCTGCGATTTGGAATCAGCAGCAAAATTCGGCCGACAGGCAAGTCAAAAAAACCTTTTCCCTTACTTGAATTGTTCAGTACAGATGTCGTAAAATACAATGAAATAATCGGGTTGAGCGCCAAAGACAAGTCAGAGCAACTAAAAAAATGGGCTGACTCGTTCAAAGAAAACCTCGCAAAAGAAATTGTCCCGCTCGACAGGCACGAAATGAGGCAATTTCTAAGGGAAGTATTCATACATCCTTCAAAAATCCTCAAGCAAAGAAACTACAAATATATCACAACTGCTGACCTGAAAAACATTGTTACTGCACTGCAGGAAAAAGAACTTGCAGGAAGCCTAAATGAAAAAAAAGAATTTTTGACAAACCTGTTAAATGGAGACATCAAATTTTTAAAAGTCCTAAGAATCAACAAACTGGAAAACACGCAGCCGCTGTATGACCTGAGCACTCCAGGAAAAGAAAACTACATTGCAAATGGATTTATAGTGCACAACAGCAAAACCCGCCTGTACCTTCGAAAAAGCAAAGAGGACAAGCGCGTGGCAAAGCTTGTGGACTCGCCATCACTACCGGACGGAGAAGCGCTTTACCGGGTGACTGCAAACGGAATAGAAGACATTGAATAAGGGCAAAAAAAATTGCCCACCTTCTTTTTTCGAAGAGGAAACCACAACCTTTAAAAAACATTTTGTCTAAAAAATATTAATTAGTGATTAAATAGTTTAGACTAAAATAAATCTTTTTAACCAGTTGGAGGTGGTTTGAAATGAAAAGATTTGGTTTGATTGAAAATTTTTTTGATGACTGGTTTTTGGAGTCAATTTTCCAGTTTCCGGCAGCAAGAAGGCTTTTGGCGCAAAATTCGCCAGAAATTGCGCCAATTGAAACATATAAAAGCACTCTGGCCGACATTTGGGAAGAAAAAGACGCAATAAAGGCAAAAATTGATTTGGCAGGGGTCGACAAAAAAGACATTGACATCAAAGTGCATGAGAACTTTATTGAAATAAAGGCAGAGAAAAAAACCGAGAAAAAAGACGAAGGCAAGGATTTTTTCAGGCAGGAAAGGCATTTTTCAGGGTACTATAAGGCGTTTTCCCTGCCAAAAAAAATCGACACCGGCAAAATTGAGGCAAAATACCAGGACGGCGTGCTTGAAATAACGGCTCCAAAAATCGAGAAAGAGTTGAAAAAAATAGAGGTAAAATAAGTGTTTGAAAAAAACAAAAAT
>JACPKT010000106.1 GCA_016186855.1 Candidatus Iainarchaeum sp.
TTGTGGGCGTGGAATGCCTGCTTGCATTAATTGTTGTTCTGTTACTTTTCCACGAAAGAATGCATTAATTAAATCTGCTTTTTTGCTGGGTTTTGCTCGGTTTCCCGTGATTGCGATGTCTCTTAACTGTCGTCTTTTTGGTTTTATTGTCGCTGTTTTCATGCCTGTTTAAAGTAATTGGGTTTCTATTATTTAATGGTTTCTGGCCATTTTTTTTCTCCAACTTAAATCCTCATGGAAGGCAAAACTGGAAATCATGGAAAAAGGCATTTTTTGAAAATTACAGGAGGTTTTGAAATGAAAAAAGAAAATGTTCTGGTAATAAAAATTGGAGAAGACCAGGTTAATGACCTGCAGAAACTCAAGAACCCAAAAAACGTTGCAAAGTTTCCAGACAACGTGGTTTATTTTAAGAGTTACGGGCAGCTTGCATCAGTTTTCTCGGAAAAAAAAGTGGAGCTGCTTGACCGCCTGGCTGAACTGACAGGGCAGACAGTGACAAAACTTGCACTGGATTTGGGAAGAAAAAAAGAGGCAATTAGCAGGGATTTGCACGAGCTTGACAGCCTGGGATTTATTGAAATGATAAAAGATGGAAACAGGGTTTACCCAAAACTGCAGTATCAGGCAATCCAGATAAGCTTAAGGAAAAAGAAAAATTAGTGAAACAATTTGATTGGCGAAAAGGCGTAAAGTCTTCAGGGGCACCTCAGTTTTGAGAGTTCTTTTGTGAACACTTTTTCGTTTTCGGTGTAGTCTATTGGGCACTCAATTATTGCTGGCCCTTTTTGCTTAAAGCCTTTTTGGAGGAATTTTAGCAGGTCGCCTGCTTTTTTCACACGATACCCTGCGGCTCCGTAAGCCTGTGCGTATTTTGCAAAGTCTGGGTTAGAGTAGTCCATTCCAAAGCGCTTGAATTTCATTTCTTTTTGTTTCCATTTGATGAACCCGTATGCGTTGTCGTTTAAAATTAAAACAACGATGTTTAGTTTCAGCCGCACTGCGGTTTCAAGTTCTTGCGAGTTCATCAAAAACCCGCCGTCGCCGACCATTGCCAAAACCTTTTTTTTTGGGTGAACAAGTTTTGCTGCTATTGCGCTTGGGAGGCCGGCGCCCATTGAGGCAAGCGCGTTGTCCAAGAGTACAGTGTTTGGGTTGAATGCAGGGTAAAGTCGTGAAACCCAGAGCTTGTATATTCCGTTGTCAAGCACGAGTATGTCGTCGCGCCCCAAAAACTTTCTTGCGTCAAATACTATTCGCTGTGGTTTGAGTGGGAAAGAATTGCTTTGGCTTTTTTCCTGGAATTTTTTTTCCAAAAATTTGCGGAGTTTTTTGTAATAGGAAAAGTCAAAATTTTTTTTCTCGTCGGATAGCCAGCTTGTGAGCTGCCAGAGCGTGTGCGAAATGTCGCCGACAATTTCGAGTGTGGGCGTGTAAAAAATTTCAGTTTCCGCCGGCCGAAAATCAATGTGGATGATTGTTTTGTTTCTGTGCTTGTTCCAGATGCTTGGCGGGTATTCTGCCAAATCGTAGCCTATTGCAATTATCACGTCTGCTTTGTCAATTGCACAGTGCACGTAATCTTGTCTGTGGAGTCCGATTGCAAAAAGAGAGTGCTCGTCGTCATCCGGAAAAATTCCTTTTCCCATTTGAGTGTGTGTCACAAAAATTCCCGTGGATTTTACGAAATTGACGAGCTGTTTTGAAATCATTTTCCGGTTTCCGCCGCTTGAAAGAATTATCAGAGGGTTTTTTGCTTTTTTTAAAATTTCAACTGCCATTTCAATTGCCTTGGGGTCAGGAGCCGGTCTTCTTGCTTTGACCGGGGTGAAAATTTTTGCAAAGCTTTTCGGAACAATTTCCTGTGCCACGTCTTCGGGCAGTTCTATGTGAACTGCTCCGGGCTTTTCTTCTTCAGCTGTCTTGAACGCCTGCCTGACTACTGCTGGAATGTTTCGCGGGTCATAAATAGATGCCGCAATTTTTGTTATGGGTTTCATTGTGCTTACAACGTCTATTAACTGGAATTTTGCCTGCCAGTTTTCCCGCACATTTTTTTGCCCAGTTATTGCAACAAGTGGCATGCCGCCCAAGTGCGCTTGTGCAATGCCGGTTACCATGTTTAGTGCTCCTGGGCCCAAAGTTGAAAGGCAGACACCGGCCTTTCCTGTTAGCCTTCCATAAGTTCCTGCCATGAATGCCGCCGCCTGCTCGTGGCGGGTGATTATTAGTTTTATTTTAGACTTTCTTATGGATTCAATCAGGTCAAGGTTTTCTTCCCCGGGAAGTGCAAACACATATTTTACTCCCTCGCTTTCAAGGCATTTTACAAAAAAGTCTGATGCTTTCACTGCACCACCATTGTTTTAATGTTCACAAACTCCCGTATTCCATGCACTCCAAGCTCTCTTCCAAACCCCGACAACTTAACCCCGCCAAATGGAAGGCGCGGGTCAGAGGCAACTGTTTTGTTTACAAAAACCGCGCCAGCGTCAATCATTGGTGCAAGTTTTTGTGCACGTTCTTCATTTCTGCACCAGATTGATGCTCCAAGGCCGTATTCTGACAAATTTGCAAGCCTTACTGCGTCCAAATCGTCTTTTGCCCTGATTACTGCTGCAAGTGGCCCGAAAGTTTCTTCGAAAAAAGCCGGCATTTTTTCCGAAACGTTTCCCAAAACCGTGGGCTCAAAAAAGAAACCTGTTTTTCCAATTCTTTTTCCGCCAGTTAAAATTTTTGCCCCCATTTTTACCGAGCCATTCAATTGTGCTTCCAGTGCGTCCATTAGGTCAGACCTTGCAAGCGGCCCCACCTGTGTTTTTGGGTCAAGCGGATCGCCCACAACAAGTGAGCCCATTTTTTGCGCGAATTCGTTTTCAAATTCCCCGGCAACATTTTTGTGCACAATGAACCGCTTTGCCGCAATGCAGCTTTGGCCGGAATTTACTATTCTTCCCTGCACAGCAAAGCCGCTGCAGGTTTTCACGTCCACGTCGTCAAGCACTATGAATGGGTCGCTTCCGCCAAGCTCTAAAACGCATTTTTTCACGTTTTTTCCTGCAAGCTCCGCGATTTTTGAGCCTGCCTGCGTGCTGCCTGTGACAGTTACTGCAGAAATTTTTTTTGACTCAATCAGCTTTGAAGCAGTGGCTGAATCAATCAATAGGGTTTTGAAAACATTTTCCGGAAAGCCCGCCTCACGAAAAACTTTTTCTATTGCAAGGGCGCTTGCGGGGACATTGCTTGCGTGCTTGAGCACTCCTGCGTTTCCTGCCATTAGTGTCGGGGCTGCAAAGCGGAAAACCTGCCAGAAGGGAAAATTCCACGGCATTATCGCAAAAACTATTCCAAGTGGCTCGTAGGTTACAAAGGATTTTTTTGCCTCGGTTTTGATTTCTTCCTGTGCCAAAAATTTCTCCGCGTTTTCTGCAAAGAATTCGCACGCGAAAGCGCATTTTTCAACCTCTGCAAGCGCCTGCGTTATGGGCTTTCCCATTTCCTTTGTCATTGTCTGCGCGAATTCTTCTCTTTTTTTGCGGAGCACCAGTGCAACACTTTTCATCAATTTTTTGCGCTCGGAAAAATCTGTTTTTTTCCACTCTTTTTGCGCACCAGCAGTTCTGTCTATTTCTTTTAAGCACTGTTCAAAAGAATGGCCTTCAAAAGAAAACTCTGTTTTTTCAGTGGCTGGATTAATTGAAGCAAATTTCACGCAAAACCCATAAAAAATCTGCCGAAAAACCATTTTAAACTGCTCTTTGCAGAAATGAACAACGTTTTTTAAGTGTTTCAATTTCTGTTTCTGTTGCATTTTTGGTTAAAATTGTTAAATTTTTGTAACACTTTAGAAACTTCCTGGAAAACTTAAATTTTTTTTGGGGGGGGGTTTAGTCAACTTGGTTTTTATAGGAATTGTTTTTTTCTTGAAGTCTTTTGGCAATAATTGCGAGAAAATCATGCCGTCAGAAAAAATGTCAACTCGAAAGCCGGGTTTGAGCTCGTCAAGCACGTTTCTCAAAATTTTTTCTTCTTGTCCTGAAACTTCAAAATCAATGTCAATAGTTGAAGTCTTCAAGTTCAATAATGTCATTGCGGTGCCGCCAACCGCAGTTATTGTTATTTTTTGTGGCAAAATTTTGTCTACTTCTTCCAAAAACTCTAACAAGCGCTTGTTTTCAAATGGCATTGTAAAGCCTCATTTTTTCCTTAATCGCCTTTGCATCAGCCTTTTTTGGCTTAATTTTAAGTACTTTCAGTACTTTTAATGCATATTCAGTTTCTTTGTTTGGCAAAATTTTCTGCAATTCTTCAAGCAGACCCATAAGTTTTTCAAGCTGACCGTGTTTTTGACATAAATAAATCAACAAGTTATAGCTTGGCGTTCTTTGGGTTTTTTTGTTTAGAGATTTTGCAAGCAATACTGGAATTGCCTCAATTTTGCGTGAATTTCCTTTCAATAAAATTGAAGTAATTATGGTTTCTAAACATATTTGGGTTCCTTCTTTAATTTGACTTCCAAACTCAGTATAGCCAAATCTTGCTAAATTATACGTCAAATCATTTTCGTTAATCTCCTGCGGTTTAATTTCTTCTGACAATGTTTTCAGTTCAAGGCCTTGCATGTAGATTTGCTTTAACGCAAGCCAAAAATAATTTGCCCCATAAATACACATTTTATCTGCGAGTATTTCCCGCAAAGCGTTTGTTTCTTTTGATTTAATTAAATCAAAAAATTCTTTTTCCTTTAAAATCAAATAATTAATTTTTATTGAATTGTTTGTTCGAATGTTTTGAAGTTTTTCTATAGCTTTTATTATCGAGTGAATATTTAAAATGTATTCTAATAATTGTTGGTCTAATTTTTGTCCTTTAAATTCTTCGATTTCGATTTTATCCCCAGAACCTCTTGTTTCAGTATAAGGAAGTGCATTAACTATGATTAGCATTTCTGCTTTGTTTAATTTTGCGTTATTTTCTGGTTTAATTAAGCAAATATACTGAATGGCAGAAAATTGAAAGGCAAACTGTTCAATTTCTCCAATAAATTTCTGCAATTCGATTCTTTTTTCTCGAAAACCTCTTTTTTTTATTTCATCCATTTCGGTCAAGTAACTTGTTAAATCATCATTAAAGAAATCAAAGCTCGCAATGGATGACTTGCCAATGTTCATTAGTTTGATTATTTTTTGTTCATTTAATGCTTGTATTTTGTCATAAATGTTCTTGTAATATGCAGTTCCAGAAAAGGCAGTAATTTTATTAGTCAGTTCATTAATCGAAAGCGCTTTGCCTAACTCCCTACTTAATGCATCTAAAATCCTAAAGGTGGTTTCATCCATAAAATAACACTTATAGTAATTTTACTATAATAATATAGTATTTAAACTATATTTAAGCTTTTTGCTGGTGTTGTGCCATCTTGCATTTGACTTGGAAAACTTCTGACCGCAATTGCTTAAGGGTTTCGTGAAAGAAGTTGAGTTGCTTTACCAAAAATTACCTTTAGCTACTTGTTGATGTCGTACCATCTGGGAGCGGCGTTTTGCATATTCCGCAGTCTTTTGCGCAGGTAGAGCAGGTTTCTTTGTTGTTGCATTTGAGGTCGCCGCAGTATTCTTTTTTGCAGGTGCTGGAGCAACCGTCACCGTTGTTTAGTGGTGCACTGTGGAATCATTTGAAACACACCCAAAAGTCAACACCAGTGAAAAAAGACTCATTACAATAATTGTTTTTTTCATAGTAATCCAATTTTTGTGTTCCGTTTTTTTCTTCTAGTGCGCGCCTTGCGGTTGGCTTTCTTGGAAATTGGCGTCTGTAATTTTTTATCCGTTCAATTTGTGGGCGTGGAATGCCTGCTTGCATTAATTGTTGTTCTGTTACTTTTCCACGAAAGAATGCATTAATTAAATCTGCTTTTTTGCTGGGTTTTGCTTGGTTTCCCGTGATTGCGATATCTCTTAACTGTCGTCCTTTTGGTTTTCTTGCTGCTGTTTTCATGCAATGTTTAAAGTAATTAGTTTTCCATTATTTAATGGTTTCGGGCTGTCATTGTGAGTTTTTTTCCTTTCAAAACTGAAAGCTTTTTTAACAGTTTTCAGCCAATTGTTTTTTTGGGTTACATGAAATCTGCGAATGTTTTGGCTGTTTTATTGCTTGTTTTGGCAAGCTATCTTGGCGGCTTTTTTTTGGGCAGCATGTATGGTGCAGAGCAGGAAAGCGCACTGCCGGCTGTTGAAGGGTTGGGGCCAAAGGTCGCGCTTTCAAGTGCAAAACTCGAGTCTTTTGCACACATTGCCGCCGTGGATTCGCGTGGCGAAGGGGTTTTGAGCAGGGCAGAGGTTGAAATAATTGACGGAAAAGGGCGCGTATTGTTTAACACCAACCCGTTTGTTGAGCCGGACACCCAGCAGTCGCTTGAAACAGCCGCAAAAGTAGCGTTCGATTACACTAACACAGACATGTCAAACAAGGACGTTATTTTTTCTGTCACTGAAACGCGGGCGCAATTGATTGGAGGCCCATCCGCTGGCGCGGCATTTGCTGTTGCAACTATTGCCGCAATCGAAGGAAAAACCGTAAAAGAAGACATTGCAATGACAGGCACAATTGAACCAGACGGTTCAATTGGCCACGTTGGAGGAATAATTGAAAAAGCCTCTGCAGCTGCATCCCAAGGGGTAAAATTATTCCTCGTGCCAGGCGGACAGGGCACTGTGACTTTTTACAAGGAAGTGGTTGAAGAGCAGAGGAAGGGTAATTTTTTGATTCGGCGAGTTAGGCTTGTGCCGCAACAGCTTGACTTGAACGAGTACGCGAAAGAAAACCTTGGGATTGAAATCCGCGAGGTTTCAAATATTTCTTTGGCTGTTGGGCTGATGATTTAAAAGTTTACTCAAAAATTTGCCTTAAGGTATGCCTGTCTTTTTTTTTCGGAAAATTTTTCAATTGAATAGCGCAGCATTGTGCGCGGCATTTTTTTATAGTGCTTTTTTAAGAATGCTTCCTCTGCCTCCAAGTTGCGTTTTCCAATTTCCCTAAGCATCCAGCCAACCGCTTTGTGTATCAGGTCGTTCCTGTCTTCAAGGAGCTGTTCTGCTATTTTGAACGTTTCCTCAAAAGAATTTTTTTTGATGAACGCAAATGTTGCAATGATTGCGATTCTTTTTTTCCACAGGCTGTTGGAGCGTGCAAACTTGTGCAAAATGCGTTTATTTTTTTCAAGCAAATATTCGCCGACTATTTTATCAGCAGTTAAGTCAACAAGGTCCCAATTGTTTACGAATTTTGTGTTCTGCAAATAGTATTCCAAAATTTCTTTTTTCTCTTTTTCGCCTGCTTTTTTGAATTTTTCAACGAGAATTAATAGCGCCGCAAGCCGCTCTTCATGCACTTTCGATTCAAGCAATTCTTCCAATTCTATTATGGGAGCACTTGCATGTTTTTTTGCAATAGCTCTTGTCTGCGGGACTGTCACGCCGATAAAAATGTCTCCTTCCCCGTATTCTCCGCGCCCCGTTTTAAAGAAGTGCTGCAGTATTTTTGCCTTTGCAGGCTTCGAAAGAAACTTTAACTCTTGCTTTACACTATGAATTGACAATTTTTCAGCCCAATAATTGTTTAAAACCCAAGGTGTTCTTTTACAAAAATAATTGAAATCCTATCCGGCATTATTTCCTTGTTCACAATTAGTAATTTGTTTACCCCGCTTGGCATTCCGTAAGCCTTTTTTGCCCGCTCGTCCTCCAATGGAAAAGAGTGTTGGTAAACGCGCTTGAATGCTTCATCAAGGTTTTTTACGATTTTTTGCGCGCCAACAATCCAAACCAGTTTTCCAGCGCCATAAGCGTATGGCGCAAGCTGGCTGCCAGAATTAGAGGCAATAATAACCTCCCCTTTTTGTGTTACTGCATGCACGCTTCCGATAGCATATTCAACGGCAGAAGACATTCTCCTCATTGCAGACCTCAACTCTTTCTGGTCAACAGACATTATTTTTTTCCTAACAGAAGAGAATTTGCCGCTTTCCTGTATTTCCTTTGACAAGCCTATTTGGTCC